>CAMPGP010000221.1 GCA_946885545.1 uncultured Altererythrobacter sp. | reverse complement strand
GCCAGGAATCGCCTGCCCCGGCCCGGCCGCCTGCCGATTTTCCTGTCGCGGGGCCGGGACAATTCTTCGATCTGGGCCTGCGAAAGCGCGGGGTCGGGCACCACCGACACGCACTCGGGCTCGATCCGCATGGCGCGCGCAATCGGCTTGCGCATGGGCGGGCCGATGGCAACGAACTGTTCGAGCAGGCGGCCCTGCATCCACAGCCAGGCTCGATAGGGCCATTGCAGCAGGCGGCCGATGTCCGGCCTGTCGAGATCGTTGCTCACCTTGACCAGCACCGGCGGGCAACGCCGGCCGAGCAGCAGCTTCGCCACCACGCAAGGTGCGGTGTAAGTGAGGCCCGGGCAGAAGATGGCGTCCGCCCGTTCGCGCAGCAGGTAGCGGACGAGACACGCCATCATCCAGACCGTTTCCCAGCGCGCGGTCGAAAACGGCTCGGCAAAGCGGCGATAGGTGAGTTCGGGGCGTTGGTCCCTGCACGGCCCGCGATCGCGGCCCAGCAGGATGGTCACCTCGTGCCCCTCCGCGCGCCATCTTTCGCCGAGGCGCAGACCTACCCGTTCGACCCCGCCAGGTTCGAACGCATGGATCAGGACGAGAATGTGCATGGTCGGTTGACGCCGTCGATGCGGCCAACCCGCATGGCCGCGCTAGGGCAGCAGCTCCGCATAGCGACCGGCCCGGCGATGGCGGAGCAGCTTCTCGAGCGTATGCGCGATGCTGGCGAGGATCGCGGCCTTGCTCGTGTCTCCGGGGTGCGTCGCCACGCGCACGACGTCGAGCGGTTGCAGAGCGGTGCGCGCCAGCGCAGCGAAAGCGAGCGAGGAGGCCATACGCATCGGTGAGCGGCTGGCCCAGGTGATCACCGGGCCGCGGGCCAGTGTCTCCCCCGATTGTGGACGCCATACGCGCAGGTGATCTTCGGCCAGCGCGAAATCGCTGGAGCGCAGTGCCGCCAGCGCTCCTTCGCCATAGAGCCACGCCGGGGCGACGAAGCCTGCCGCCTCCTTCCCGGTGACGTCCTCCACCAGCTTGCGCCCGGCGGCCATGCGCCGCGCTGCCTCCTCGCGCCCAAGGCCGAGGAATTCGGCTTCGCCAGCGGTCAGGTGCCGGGCCTTGTAAGCCGCCAGGCCGGTGTGCCGCGCCATGTCCTTGTGGTACCAGCCATGCACGAACATCTCGACGCCCTGCTCGGCCCAGCCGCGCAGCCGCCTTGCAAACGGCGTGCCGGGCAAGAGCGGATTCTCGCCCCAGTGGTCGGGCACCACGAGCATGGCAAAATGGGGCCCGCCCAGTTGGCCGCCGAGCAGCTCGGCAAGCGCATCGACCTCGCCTTCGAACCCCGGTCCGACATCGTGGATCGAGGCGAGCAACAGCTGGCGATTAGAAGTGCGCATCGACGGCCAGCCTGGCGGCGGCTGCAAAACCGATCCGGCGCATGCTTAGGGCCGGACCGTCCAGCCCGCCTCGTTCGCGTCGACAGTGAGCCCCAGCACGGCTGCGACGCGATCGCGCAGCGACGCGGGATCGCCGCGGGTCTGGATGACGCCCGAAAACCGGCGCTGCTCCAGCCCAGGCGCCAGCTCGATGGCAATGCCGCTCGTGCGGCTGAGATCGGCGGCGACGTCTGCCAGCGGTGCCCGGTCATAGACCAGCATCCCGTCGACCCAGCTGCCGATCGCGCCGACCTCCTGGCGGATAACCGCGATCCTCCCGTCCGCCCTCCGGTGCATGGCTTGCCCTGCTGCGAGTTCGACGTTCACCGACCCCTCATAACGCACCGCGCCCTCGGCCACCGCAACGCGCAAATCCTCGCCCTGGCGCACCACGTTGAAGACCGTGCCGATGTCGACCAGCCTGCTTTCGCCGATCGTCACCACGAAAGGATCGGCGGCGTCGTGCGTTACGGTAAAGTGGGCTTCGCCCTTCATCAGCTCGGCGATCCGCTGGTCCTTGCGGTCGAGCACGACCTGCGAATCGCCATTGACGACGATCGCCCCGCCGTCGGCAAGGGCGATCGTGCGCGTCTCTCCCGGCTGCGTCTCGATGGCGTAGGAATCTGCACCAGGCGCGAGGAAGCGCACGGAGAGGAACACCGCCAACACCACCGATGCCGCCAGGGCCAGCCACCGCAGGCGATTGGGCGGCGCGGCTTGTCCGTCCTGTCCGTCAGCTTGCGCATCGATCGCGGGCTCGGGGAAGCTCGCCAGCGCCAAAACCTCATCGAATTGCGCAGCGCGAAGCGCAACCGCCTCATAAGCGTCGTTATGCACTGGATCCTGCGCGAGCCAGGCCGTGAACTCCTGCCATTCGTCCACATCCGCATCGCGCAGGCGCAAATGCCAAGCCAATGCCCGCTGCTCGATAGCGTCGCCGGAAATGCGTTCGTCACTCATTTCCGGCCACCTCTTCGCAAGGCTCGTCCTCGATCTCGCAGCGCAATTCCAGCAATGCGCGATAGGCGCGTTGCAAGTGCTTCTCGACGGCGCTCAGGCTGATCCCGATCTGCTCGGCGATGACCTTCTGCGATTGGCCCTGGAGGCGGTATCGGCGCAGGATATCCGCGGTCCGCTCGGGCATCTCGCGCAGCGTCGCCTCGACCTGCGCGAGCGCGTTGCGGTCGATCGCGACGCGCTCGGGCGAGGCAGCCGGATCTTCGCGCAAATCCTGCCCGAATTGCGAGCGGGCCCAGGAATCGTCGCGCCGAGCCTGGCGCTGCCGCCCGCGCCGCCGGTCGAGCAGGAGGTTGTTGGCCATCTGGTAGAGGTAGGCGCGCGGATTGCCGACCGGCCCGGTACTCCCCGTCGTGAGCTTGACGAACAGGTCCTGCAACAAGTCGTCGACTTCCGCCGGATCGCATTGCCGTGACAACATGAAGCGCTTCAACTCATCGCGCATCTCGACAAGAAGCTGCCTCATCCCGCTGGTTCTGCCTGAACGCCATGCCTTGGGCCGGCCGGTACGCAGACTGAGTGTCCAACGGATGACATCCGGCCATTTAATGGTGGAATCTGCGCGGCAAGCAAGGGAAGAGGGCATCAGAACGTTGTCGCCAGGTGCACGAGGGCCGTTGGCTCGCTGCGTTCGGCATGTGCATGCGCGGCGCCTGCGATCGAGACACCCGCACCGACGAACAATCCAGCGTCCATCCGCATTGACTATTTGCCCATCTCGATTCCTCACGGCTTGCCCGCGACAGCCGCAAGACTGCTCCGCGTGCCAAAACCCGCATCCGTCACCGGTTCAAATGCGGGATCTCGCGGGCCGTAGCGTCTTGCGAGCGGATGCGGGCGTTCGGGGAGTTCTGGTGCACGCGCTTCGCTTGGCCGGTCGGATTGGGCGCGCCGGGATGCTGATGACGCCAGCATCGGCTCCAGCGCACGGATTAGGATCATTGCGAGCGCTGGTAAGCGAAGGATACGGGTGAGCAGTTTCCCTTTCGTGGTTGTCGCCGGACCTGCAATCTATCCCGGCGAAACCGGAATCGACGATCCG
>CAMPGP010000220.1 GCA_946885545.1 uncultured Altererythrobacter sp. | reverse complement strand
TAGAGCACCAGCCGCACCGGCGTCTCGGGCTTGCGCACCTTGATGTTGCGATAGAGCTCGTAGCTCTGCGTCGGTGAGACGCGCGTGTCGCTGTCGCCGTGCATGATCAGCAGCGGAGTTTCCGCCTTGTCGACGTGGTAGATCGGGCTGCGTTCGAGCAGGTGGTCCCATTCCTCCCACGGCCACTTGCGTTCGTGCACGAGGTACATCTCGTTCGGAATGTCGGTCGTGCCGAACTTGCTGAGGTTGTTCGAGATACCCACGAACATCACGCCCGCGGCGAATTCCTGCGAGTAATAGGTCGAGCCCCAGGCCGTGGCGAAACCGCCGTAGGATCCGCCGGTCAGCCCCACGCGATCGGGATCGGCCACGCCCGCCTCGACCAGCGCGCGCTTCCCGTCGACCAGATCGTCGAACTCCTTGCCCGCGTAGTCGCCCTGGTGCTGCTTGGAGAAGGCCGTGCCGTAGCCGGTCGAACCGCGGTAGTTGGGCACGAACACGGCATAGCCCTGGCCCGCGGCGACCTGGCCGGGCGAGCTGTAGGCGGTCTGCCAGCCGTTCGATTCGTGCGCTTCGGGGCCGCCGTGGACGTCGAAGATCACCGGCGCCCCGCCGCGGGGGATGCGGCCGACCGGCTCGATCAGCACGCCTTCGATCTCCTGCCCGTCGCGCGCGGTGTAGGTGAAGGGGCGCTGCTCGCCCATGTCGATCTGGGCCAGCCAGGGGTTGTGCCGCGTCCAGCGCGTGAACCGGCCGTCGGTCACCACGAACAGCTCGGGCGGATGCTGCGGCGAATGCGCCTCGACCGCGATCGTGTCGCCGCCAACTTCCAGATCGCTCAGGATCAGCCCGCCGGTCTCGTACTCGCGCTCCATCGTGCCGTTGGCCGAATAGATGCGCAGCACGCTTTTGGTCCCGATATCGACGATCGCCGCGAGCCGGCCGTCGGACAGGAATTCGGCATCGGTTGTCGCCTCGGCCGCGCCCGCGTTGAGCGCGCGATACTCGCCCGTCGCCACGTCGGCGAGATGGAGCGTGGTTTCCGCCGGATCGTGCGCGTCGACCCCCGCGATCAGCGAAATCTGCCGCCCGTCAGGCGAGACCTCGACATCGCCCAGCTTGCCCGGCGTCTCGACCACCTGCAGCACGCGTCCACGCGCGAGGTCGATCACATGGACCCGCTTGGAGGTGTAGCTGTCGTCGACCCGCGGCGAGGGCGCACTCTCGATCACCGCCGTGTTGCCTCCCGGTGCGATCTGGATCGCGCTGACGTGGCCGGGCACCGTTATCGCTGTGGGGGCGGCATCGATCTGCTCGCCCACGCGTGCGCGGAACAGTCGATTGAGCTTCGCTTCCTCTTCATAGACGACCGCGTCGAAGCCCGCGTCCTTGCGCTCGTCGAGCGCCTCGTCGGGCGCCGCGCCCGCGATGAGATACAGCGTCGCACCATCGGGCGACCAGGCGTAGCCGCGCACGTCGGCGTCCTCGATCGCGGCGAGCTTGCGATGTCCGCCGCCATCCACCGGAATGCCCCAGACCGCGGCCTTTTCATCCTCGGCAGTGTGCACGAAGCTGACCATCCGCCCGTCGGGCGAGAACCTGACCGAGGATACATCCATGTCGGCGGGCAGGAATTCGCGCGCGCTGTCGGGCCCGTAAGCCAGCTTCAGCTGCTGCTTCGTGGTTCCGTCCTCTTCCCCGGCGGTGACGTCGGGCAGCCGTGCGGTGGTGTAGGCGACCCGGTTGCCGTCGGGCGAGACGACGAGCTCGCCCAGACTTTCGATCTTTGCGACGTCCTCCGGCGCCATCGGCCGCGCCGCGGCAGTGGCGGCGATCGAGGCCGAGGCGAGCAGCGTGGCGGCGCAAAGCAGGGTACGGGTCATGCGGTGAAAGTCCTCTCGAATGAAACCAGTCGACCGCTCATACAGAACGGGGTGACGAGGGCAAACGGCAAGGGGTGCCGCTCTTGCGCCGGGAAGCGCGCACGGGCATCACTCGCCGCCGAAGGAGAGGACTGCGCATGAGAATCAAGAGCCTGCTCGCCGCCGCCTCGGTGTTGGTCGCCGCGCCCGCGCTGGCAGACACCACGATCATCCACGCCGGTTCGGTCGTGACCGATGCCGCGACCGAGCCGAGCGGCCCCGCCACGATCACCGTCACCGACGGGCGGATCGTCTCGATCGAGGACGGCTTCCAGCCCACGCCCGAAGGCGCGACGATGGTCCACCTGCCCGACAAGACCGTGCTGCCCGGCCTGATCGACCTCCATGTCCACCTCACCGGCGATCCGGGCGGCGATTTCTGGAAGGAAGCGGTCGAGCCCGACGAATGGGGCGCGGTCGTCGGCGCCAAGAACGCGCGGCTGACCGCGCTCGCCGGGTTCACCACCGTGCGCGAGGCGGGCAGCGCGCAGCATACCGGCTTCTCGCTCCGTCGCGGTACCGCGGAAGGTATGATCCCCGGCCCGCGCATTGTCGCCGCCGGCCCAGCGCTGGCGATCGTCGGCGGGCATGGCGATGTCACCGGCTTCCGGCCCGAGATCAATCAGCTGCTTTCCTCCGGCTATACCTGCACCGGCGCGGTCGAATGCGCCGAGAAAGTCCGCCGCGCGAGCCAGAATGGCGCGGACTGGATCAAGATAACCGCCACCGGCGGGGTGCTCAGCCAGCAGGGGCGCGGGCTGGAGGCGCATTTTAGCACCGACGAGATGGCGTCGATCGCCGAGACCGCGCATTCGCTGGGCCTCAGGGTGATGGCCCATGCGCACGGCGCGCGTGGGGTCGAGCAGGCGAGCGAGGCGGGCATCGACACGATCGAGCACGGGACCTACCTCGACGAGGGCGCGATCGAAGCGATGAAGGAAAACGGCACCGTGCTCGTGCCCACGCTGATGGCGTTCCAGGGCGTGACCGAGCGGCTCGGCACCGGCACCTACACCCCGGTGGTCGAAGCCAAGATCCGCGCCGTCGCGGAAGTGGCCAAGGTCTTCATGGGCAAGGCGCACCGCGAAGGCGTGAAGATTGCCTTCGGCACCGATGCCGGGGTGTTCGACCACGGCCGCAACGCGGGCGAATTCCGGCTGATGATGGGGCAGGGCATGTCGAGCCGCGAGGCCTTCGCCACCGCCACCACCAACGCCGCGCAAGTGCTCGAGATGGAAGGCGAGATCGGCCGCCTCGCGCCCGGCTATTCGGCGGACATCATCGCGGTCGACGGCAACCCGCTGGAAGATGCGACCGTGCTGGAACAGGTCGACTGGGTCATGGTCCGCGGACGGGTGATAGAATGAACGCCGTCCGTCGAGCGATCGGCTCGGCTGATCGAACCCGATCGGGCGCGAAGCGGCCGACGCCTTATCGTGCCGATCACGACCAGATCAGGGGAATCCTCGCATGAACACGCTTCGCCTCGCGCTCGCCACCACCACCGCGCTTTCGCTCGCCGCCTGCTCGGCGGCTGACGGGGGGACGCAGGTCGCCAGCGCGCCCGCCGCGCCCACCGCTGCGACCGACGCAACCGCCGCCC
>CAMPGP010000219.1 GCA_946885545.1 uncultured Altererythrobacter sp. | reverse complement strand
GCCTTGGCGACTTCGTGCGCGAGCACCGTCTTGCCAGTGCCCGGCTCGCCCTTGACCAGCAGCGGACGGCGCAGCGTGACCGCGGCGTTGACCGCTACCTTGAGGTCCTCGGTCGCGATGTACGAGCTGGTGCCTTCGAAGCGCTGGGTCATCCGGTTTCCTCTTGCAACTTTACGTGCGCGTTAAGGCGTGCCGTGCCCGGTTGCAAGTGCAGTCAGGGCAGCGAGAGGATCCGCTGGGCGATCAGTTCGAGCGTGCCGGCATCGACCGGCGCGGCGGGATCGTTCCAGCTCAGCGACAGGATTTGCCAGTCGCCGGCCTGGTCCTGCAGCAGCCAGGTGAGGTTGAGCACGCCGGGTTCGGAGCCGCCCTTGTAGCCGACGTAACGCCAGTTCTCGCGTTTCGCCTCTGGCATGGCGGGCGAGACGGCCATGATTTCGCGCGCGGTCGAATCCTCGAGCGCGGCGATGCGGCGCATCAGACCCGCAAGGTCTTCGCCGCTGGCGAACCATTCGAGCGTGTCGATCGCGGTCGGCTGGGTGAAGGTCGGCTTGACGACCTTGTCGGGATCGCCCGCGATCTCGGCGGCGAAGGCATCGAGCAGACGCGCCTGTTCGTCTTCGCTCGCCGCGGCATAGGCCTGCCCGCGCGCCAGGTCGCCCTTGAGGCCGAAAATCTCCAGCGTTGTGAGGATCGGCAGCGTTCGTTCGGGTTCGGCGTGCCCGCTTGCGCGCAGCTCCTCGGCGATCGCGTCGCGACCGACGATTGCGATAAGCTGGTCGGTCGCGGTGTTGTCGCTGATCGAGATCATCAGCGTTGCGAGCGTGTGCAACGTCACCGGCGCGCCATTCGGCCAGTTCTGCGCCATGCCGCTGGGCAGCGAGCGAACTTCGAGCGGGACGACCTCGTCCCACGCATGCTCGCCTGTCGCGATCTGCCGCGCGAGAGCGGAGAGGACGTAGAGCTTGAAGGTCGAGCCGATAGCGAATTGCTCGTCGGCGTTCGCGGCGAGGATCGGCTCCGGGCCTTCGGCCAAAGGCGCGTAGTAGACGCTCGTCGCGCCGGGCAGGGCAGCGAGATCGGCGGCGATCTTGTCCGCGCTATCGTCGATCGGATCGAACTGGTTGAGCACGAGGCCCGCTACGAGACCTTCGGCATCGAGCTGCATCGGACCGCGCGCGATGGCTTTCTCGAAACGGATCGCGATGGTCGCGGCGGAGGGGCCGGAGGGGGTGACGCTTTCGAGGCCCTGCAGCGCACCGAACTGCGCACTCAATTGCTGCGTCAGCGCCTGGAGCTGGGCTTCGGGCACCGCAGCGAGGAAGCTCGGCGCGAAGACCTCGGCCGCGGGCTTCTCGCCGCGCAGGACTGCGACGACAGCCGTTGCGCTGGCTTCGATCGGGCTGGCTACGGCTTCCTCCTGTGCGTCGCTCTCCTGCGCGGCAAGCTGGATCGGAGCGGCGGCGAGGGCAAGGCCCAGGGCGATGGTACGAAGCATGGGGGTTCCTCCTGTCGTAATAGGCAGTTGCAAAATCAGCCGAGCTCGTCGAGCGCGGCGATCTCGCGTTCGAGCGTGCGCGCCGCGCGGCGATTGAGCCAGGCGATACCCGCGAAGATTCCGGCGACGAAGGCCGCAGGCAGCGCGATCCCCGCCAGCGCGACACCCCAGCCCAGATCGCGCGCGATCGGCAGCGCGGAGCCCACGAGCACGAGGACGACACCCGGCACGAGCGGCGCGAGGTACCAGCGCGGGACACCCATCAGCGCCTGGCGCTGGTGTTCGTACTGCGCACGCAAGTGACTACGGCAGTCGATCTCGGGCCGGTTCGGGAGGTTGCCCGCGCGGTGGTAGAGCGCGGTCAGGACCACGACCATGCCGACGATCCCGAGCCCCCAGCCGAGCGTGATGACGATTTCGCCCGCCCGAGCAGTCAGCCACGCGACCCATGCGAAGACAGGGATCACGAGCCCGCCCGCGAGATACTCGACTAGGTTGCGGCGGCGAATGCGCCGCTCGAATTCGGTGCGCTTGTCGGCGAGGGCGGTGCTGTCGGTGAAGCGCGCATCGGCGCCGTCGGCGGTCCACAGGTCGATCGGGTCGGTCATGCTGGCAGCCCTCCTTTCTCTTCGAACGCATTGGCGAGCAGCGCCTTGATGCGATGGATGCGGACTTGCGCGGCATTGGCGGCGAGGCCGGTGACTTCGGAGATTTCCGTGCCGCTCTGCCCTTCCAGCCACAACAGGATCACTTGCGCGTCAGAGTGGGGCGAGGCGGTGGATAAGCTCGCGAACTCGCGCGATGGCGTGGTTCTCGGCCGCCTGCCGCTCGGCGTCGGTCGTATCCGGAAGGGCTTCGATATCGTCGAGCGGGACCGGGCGAGGACGCCGCGCGGCGCTGGCGACATGATCGGCGGCCACGTTGTGCGCCACGCGGAAGGTCCAGGTCTTGAGCGAGCAGCGGCCGTCAAAGCGGGCAAAGCTGCGCCACAGCTCGGCGTGGATGTCCTGCTCGAGGTCGCGTGCCTTGTCCGCATCGCGCTCCATTGCCCGGGCGAGGCGCGCGATCGCAGGGGCGAACCGCTCGCCCGCATCGCGATAGAGATCGTCCTGCGCTTGTTCCATGCCCCCTTAGTCCCCGCAGCGTCCGGTTTCTTACATCGGCAGCGAAACTTTCTGCATCGCCATGCGCCTTGCTATCACGACTGCGACTGTCATGGAGGACCGATGCCGACCGAAATGCTGACCATCGCCGGGCCCGCAGGCAACGACCTGTCCGCCGCACTCGAACTGCCCGATGGCGAAGTGCGCGGGGCGGCGCTCTATGCCCACTGCTTCACCTGTACCAAGCAGAGCCGCGCCGCGGTCGCCGTCAGTCGTGCCCTGGCGCAGCGCGGCATTGCATGCCTGCGATTCGATTTCACTGGTCTGGGCGCGAGTGGGGGGAAATTCGGCACGGACAGCTTCCCTGCCGACGTTGCCGATGTCGAGGCGGCGACGGCAACTCTGGTCGAACGGTTCGGGCCGGGGGTGCTTCTCGTCGGGCATAGCCTCGGCGGCGCGGCGGTATTGGCGGCGGCGGGTGAAATGCCCGAGGTCGCCGCGGTCGTCACCATCGGAGCGCCGGCAGACGTGGCACACGTCCAGCACCAGATTTCCGGCGATATCGCAGCGGTGGAGCGCGACGGGGAGGGCGAGGTCTCGATCGGCGGCCGGCCGTTCACGATCACCCGCACGTTCCTCGAAAACCTGCGCGGGATCGATCTGGCGGCGGAAGTCGGCGATCTCGGCCGCCCCCTGCTGATACTCCATTCGCCGACCGATCAGTTCGTCGGAATCGAGAACGCTGCGCGCCTGTTCGAAGCGGCGAAACATCCCAAGAGCTTCGTCAGTCTCGCGGGCGCCGATCACCTGCTGCTCGAAGCGCGTGATGCGGAATTCGCCGCGACCGTGATCGCCGCATGGGCGAGCCGCTACCTGCCGAACGAAAGCTAAGCGTCGATCATCTCGCGGTCGAATTCGCCCGCGCGATTCTGGATGAAGTTGAAGCGGTGTTCGGGGTTG
>CAMPGP010000218.1 GCA_946885545.1 uncultured Altererythrobacter sp. | reverse complement strand
TGGAACATGAACATCACTTCGCCCGCCAGCTCCTCGCGCCGCGCCGCCAGTAGCTCGGCTGCCCCTGCGAGCATGGCGGTATGCGTGTCGTGGCCGCAGGCGTGCATGCGTCCCTCGATGGTCGAGGCGAAGTCGAGCCCGGTTTCCTCGGCCATCGGCAGCGCATCCATGTCTCCGCGCAACAGCACGCGGCGATGACCCTCGGCTCCGGGTTTGCCGCCCTTGAGCACGGCGATCTGCCCGGTGGTCGAGGTCCCCTCGCGCCATTCGAGCGGCAGGTGCGCAAGGGCCGCGCGGACCTTGGCCATGGTTTTCGGTGTGTGCAGGCCGAGTTCGGGCTCGGCGTGGATCGCGCGGCGCAGGGTGACGATGCGATCCACGAGGGAGCGGGCGGATTCGAGCAGGTCGGGATGGAGCATGGCGGCAAGGCTACAAGGGTGCGGGCGGCTGGCGAAGCGAAAAAGTCTAGTTTCCCGAGCCCCCGGACCCTAAGTGCCGGGCCATGACGCCAGCCGATGCCAGCCCCACCGCGCCCCCGGTGCGCGCCGTGCGTGCCGCGCCGTCGGTCGGGGTGATCTACAATCCGCGCAGCCACCGCAACAAGGGGCAGGACCTCAACCTAGGCGTGCAGGCGAACATCTTCGTCGCCCAGCCCGAGGACACCGTGCGGCTCAAGGAAGCGCTGGCGCGCTTCGCTGCGCGCGGAATCGACTATCTCGTGATCAACGGCGGCGACGGCACGGTGCGCGACGTTCTGACCGCCGGGCAGGACGTTTTCGGCAACGCCTGGCCCGATCTCGCGGTGCTGCCCAAGGGCAAGACCAACGCGCTCAACGTCGATCTCGGCGCGCCCTCGCGCTGGACCATCGGTGCGGCGATCGCCGCCTATGGCGCGGGGCGCCGCGTGGTGCGTCGCCCGCTGCGGGTGGAGGCGCTGGACGGGCAGGAGGAGCCGATGCTCGGCTTCATCTTCGGAGCGGGCGTCTACACGCTCGGCATCCGCGCCGGGCAGGACGCGCACCGGCTCGGCGCGTTCGACAGTCTCGCGGTCGGCGTTACGGCCGCCTGGGGCGTGCTCCAGGCGTTGCTGGGCAGCGACCGCAACCTGTGGCGGCGCGGGGTCGCGATGGAACTGGCGCTGGGTCCCGACGGCACGCCGCTGCCGCACAGCGGGCTGGGCGACCCGGCGCGGCGCGAAATGGTGCTCGCCTCGACGCTCGAATGCTTTCCCGCCGGGCTCAAGCCGTTCGGCGAGCTGCGCGAAGGGTTGAAGCTGGCGGTGATGGATCACCCCAAGCGCCGCCTGCTGCTGATGCTCCCCGCCGTGGCCTTCGGGCGTGGGCCGGGCTGGCTGCCCGAATGGGGCTTCCACCGGCTGTCTGCCGACCCGGTCGAGATCGCCGTGGAGGACGAGATCATCCTCGACGGCGAGGCTTTTGCGGCGGGGCGCTACCGGCTCGCAAGCGGCCCCGAACTGCGCTTCGTCGTCCCGTGAGCGGCGCGCTCGAGCAGCGGGTCGGAGCGGGGTTGGACGCCGCGGTCCATCCTGCGGTCGCGGCCTTTGCGCGCCGGCTGGCCGAAGATGCAGGCGCGGTCGTCGCGCTGTTCTACGGATCGAACCTGCGCACCGGCGAGCTCGAGGGCGTGCTCGACTTCTATCTCCTGCTGCCCGGCGACCAGGCGGAGCGGATCTGGCCGCGGGTGAGTTACCATGAATGGGAGCATGACGGCACCACACTACGCGCCAAGGTTGCGCGCATGGCGTTCGACACGTTCGAACGGGCGGCGCGGGGCGAGAGCCGCGACACGACGATCTGGGCCCGCTTCGTGCAGCCGAGCGCGCTGGTGTGGTTAGCGGAACCGCAGTGGCGCGAACGCACGGTCGCGGCGGTCGCGGCGGCAGCGCAGACCGCTGCTCGGCTCGCGGCGGCGCTCGGCCCTGCGAGCGGTATGGCTGGCGATTACTGGCGTGCGCTGTTCCGCGCGACCTATCGCGCGGAATTCCGGGTCGAGAAGCCGGGACGCGAGGATTCGATCCTCTCGGTCAATGCGGGGCATTTCGACGGATTGCTGCCGCTGGCGTGGGAAGCGCAGCGGATCGCTTTCGCGCGCGATGGCGAACGGCTTGCTCCGCATCTGACGCCGGTCGAGCGCCGCCGGGTGCTGCGCTGGTGGGCGCGGCGGCGCCGGCTGGGCAAGCCGCTCAATCTCGCGCGGCTGGCCAAGGCGAGCACGACTTTCGACGGCGCCGCGCGCTATGCCGCGTGGAAGATCGAGCGGCACACCGGGGTCGCCGTGGCGGTGACGCCATGGCGCGAACGCCATCCGATCCTGGCCGCGCCCGGCGTGCTGTTCCGGGTCTGGCGCGCGCGCCGTAGCTGAGGCTCAGCCCCAGTATTTCATGTTGATGGTGATCGCTTTCACGCCGTCGCCGACCGGGAACCGCGTCTTCGTGTAGCTCGGCTTGCCGAGATTGAAGATGCTGATGCTCGGATCGTTCGACATACCGCCGCCGTCCTCGCGCAAGTCGGTGTCGCCGTTGCCGTTGACGTCATGACGCACGGCGACGGCATAGGTGCCCGCCGCCGGAACGGGCAGGCAGAAGGTCATCGTGCCGCGCCGCGCGGGCGCTTCGACCCGGTGGAGCCACTTGCCCTTTTCAAGCCAGTCGCTGCCCGTGCCGCGATAGGTCTGCACGCGCATCGTGCCGCTCGAATTCTTCACCCCGCGCACGGTCACCTTGACCGACGGACCGCTGCCCGCGCTGCAGCGCGAGAGGTCGTTGGAGATTTCCTGCCGGTAGGCGTTCGCCGGCCCGGTCGCGAGCAGCGCCGCGGCGAACGCGGCGCCGGTGGCCAGTCGTAGCGTCGTCTTCAAGGTCATGGTCTCGAGCATTCCTGGTCTGTGGGAGAGCGGCGGAGGCGAATCGCCTGGCCCGCATATAGCATCGCGGCGCGGGTTCCTGCCTGTCGAGCGCGCATTTGGGCGAATCGCCCTGAATTGGCGCTGAACCCACCATCGGTGCGGTTCGCCTGCGCGATGTGGAAAAGGCCGCGCGCAAGCTTGTCGCGATTCGGCGCGCCTTCTACGCGGGGTCACCTGCAGCAGCTACGCGATCCGATCATGGCCGCCCCGCTCATTTCCCCATCCATCCTTTCCGCCGACTTCGCACGGCTGGGCGAGGAAGTGCGCGCGATCGACGCCGCCGGGGCCGACTGGATCCACATCGACGTGATGGACGGGCATTTCGTGCCCAACATCACCATCGGGCCCGCGGTGGTGAAGGCACTACGCCCGCACACCGACAAGCCGTTCGACGTGCACCTGATGATCGCCCCGATCGATCCCTATCTCGAGGCGTTCGCCGAGGCTGGCGCAGATATCATCACCGTGCATCCCGAGGCGGGACCGCATATCCACCGCACGCTCCAGGCGATCCGCGCGCTGGGCAAGAAGGCGGGCGTGGTGCTCAATCCGGGGACGCCGGCCAAGGCGCTCGACTACCTGATGGACCTGGCCGACCTGGTTCTGGTGATGAGCGTCAATCCCGGCTTCGGCGGGCAGAGCTTCATCGACAGCCAGCT
>CAMPGP010000217.1 GCA_946885545.1 uncultured Altererythrobacter sp. | reverse complement strand
GCGCACCGGCACCGTCGTCACCACCGACGACCGCAACTGGGAACTGCGCTACACCCAGTCGGCCCGCCGCCTCTCGCTGAGCCGCGCGGTGGGGATCGACATGGAAAGCGCCACCATCGCCGCCCAGGGCTACCGCTTCCGCGTCCCCTACGGCACCCTGCTGTGCGTGTCCGACAAGCCGCTGCACGGCGAGATCAAGCTCCCGGGCCAGGCGAACAAGTTCTACGAGGAAGCCATCGCCGCCCACATGCAGATCGGCGTCACCACCTGCCGCCTGCTACGCGAAGAAGGCAACCGATTGCACTCGCGCAAACTGCGCGCGTTCAACGAGCCGCCGTTTCGATGAGGTTCGGAGCCGTGTGAAGAGCGGGCAGCAAATCCCGAATTCAAGTGTGTTCGGCGGCTTTTCCCGAGGGCTGCTTGAGCCATGCGCTGGCGGAAGGCCACCAGAGCAGTGCGAGTAACACGAGTTCAAGGCCTGCAGACGCCATGAGTGTCAGACTTGGAACGGGTGAAAATGTCTGAAGCCAAAGCGCACCGAAGATCGCGATGTAGGCGAGCATGATCACAACCGTGTAGATGATTCGGGCAATACTGCTCTGACCTCTACTGACCCACAGAGTGAGGCCGACGGTGATCGCGTCATCGAAAAAATCTAGGAAGGGTGCTTTCGTGTCAGTGAGCAACATGAAAAGAAGAACTGACGCCAGGCTAAGCGCTTCGAAGGCAACAATTGCCGTCGGTCGCTCGCCCTTCACCATATCGACATTCCAAATTACCGCATTGCTATTCCTATGCAGCAATTGCAGATATCGACGATCAAGTCGAGGACACTAACGAAACAGTCATCCCTTCCCCTTCGTCTTCGTCTTCCCCTCCCGCGCGTTGGCGGCAACGAAGTCGATGATCATTCCGGCGATGTCCTTGCCGGTCGCCGCTTCGATCCCTTCGAGGCCGGGGGAGGAGTTCACCTCCATGATCACGGGGCCGTGATTGCTGCGCAGCATGTCGACGCCGCAGACGTTGAGGCCCATGCGCTTGGCCGCGCGCACCGCGGTGCTGCGTTCCTCGGGCGTGATCTTGATCAGCTGCGCGCTGCCGCCGCGGTGAAGGTTGGAGCGGAAATCGTCGGGCGCGCCGGTGCGCTTCATCGCGGCGACGACCTTGCCGCCAATCACCAGCGCGCGGATGTCGGTGCCGCCCGCTTCCTTGATGAATTCCTGCACCAGGATGTTGACGTTGGCGCCGCGGAAGGCCTCGATCACCGACTTGGCGCTCGCCTCCGTCTCTGCGAGCACGACGCCGATCCCCTGCGTCCCTTCGAGCAGCTTGATCACCACCGGCGGCCCCTTGACCGACCTGATGATCTCGCTCGTCTGCTTGGGGTCGTGCGCGAAGGCGGTCAGCGGCAGGCCGAGGCCGTGCTTGGCGAGGATCTGCATGGAGCGCAGCTTGTCGCGGCTGCGGCCGATGGCGACGCTCTCGTTCAGCGGCCAGACCCCGCTCATCTCGAACTGGCGCAGGATCGCGAGGCCATAGTTGGTGATCGAGGCACCGATGCGCGGGATCACCGCGTCGTAGCCGCTCAGCGTCTCGCCGTTGTAGGTCACCGTCGGCCGGTGGCTGGCGATGTGCACCGTGCAGCGCAGCGTGTTGAGGATATCGAGCGTATGGCCGCGCGCCTCGGCCGCTTCGACCAGGCGACGATGCGAATAGAGCCCGGCATTGCGCGCGAGCATGGCGATCTTCACGGCTGCAAGCTCATGTTTTAAAACCCTTTTCCACCTCGATGCCGGGGGTCTGGAGCCACGAATGCCCCGAGTCGACGACGAACCGGCGCCTTAGCGCAGAACGGCCGATAAGCATCGGAAATTTCATGTCCGAGCGGTCGGCCAGGCTGATCTCTGCGCGGAACTCGACATTGCCGATCGTGAGCGGAGTCTTGATGACGTAGCGCAGCTGTGTTTCGCCGTTCGAACTCGTGATGCCGCGGCGGTCGACATGCACCGCCTCGCACACCTGGCGCACGTGCGGGCGCTCGAAATCCACCGCGAAGCGCACGTATTCCTCCCCGTCGCGCTCGAACCGGTCGAGCACGATGCCGTGGAGCGAGGAGGTGCGTGCGCCGGTGTCGATCTTGGCCGGCACCTCGTGCAGGCCGAGCTCGGGCAAGTGAACGAGCTCGCGCCAGCCCACGATCGGCATCGTTTTCCCAGGGATGCTCAATCCACGATCGCCAGTCCGTCGCCGCCGTCGCCGGTCGCGAGCCGACGCAAAACCCGACCGCCGGCATAATCGACCTCGGCGATGGTGTCGCTGGCGGTTTCGGCGACGTAGATCCTCGATCCGTCGTCCGACCACACCACGGTGACCTGCTGGCGCGCCTCGGCTTCGGCGCGGCTCGAGACGGAGATGGTGCGCACGGCCTTCGCGGCGGCGAGGTCGATCACCGTCAACGTGCCGTCGGCAAGGTCGGAGGTGACCGCGACGTCGCCCTGCGGACGGATCGCGAGGCGCAGCGGGAAGTCGCCGGTCGCGACTTCGTGCCGCACCTCGAGCGTCTGCGGATCGAGCGCAAAGGCCATGTCCGATCCGCGCGCGGAGACCCACAACGTCCTGCCGTCGGGCGCGAGATCGATCCCTTCCGGCTCCACCCCGACCTCGACCGAGCGCGGCGCGCGTCGGGTGACGAGATCGATCAGCGTCACCGTCTTCGACCCGAGGTCGACCGTCCAGGCATGCCGCGCGTCGGGCGCCACCGCGAGCATGTGCGTGCCCTGCTTGCCGCTGGCGAACTCGAATGTCTCTGTCTCGCCCAGCGGGTCGGCGATGCGAAAGATCGACTGCCGCCCCTCGGCGGTCGCGTAGAGATCGCCATTGGCGTGCCACACGATCCCGTGCGGCCTTGCGTTATCGCCCAGCTCGATCCGTTTCACCTGAGACAGATCGGCGGTACGGAACACGTCGACACTAGTCCCGCCGTAGCAGGCGAGCGCGACATGCGCGCCATCGGGCGACGTGGCGAGTTCATGCGGATTGGCGCAGCTGTCGACCCGCGCCACTTCGCGACCGCTCGCGAGATCGATCTTCGACAGCGAATTTCCGAACTTGTTGGCGACGACCAGCGCCGCACCGGGCTCGCCGGCGCCTGCGCTTCGGGTTTCGCCCGCCATCGGCGCGCAGGCCGCGGCGGCCAGACTTAGAAGTGCAATCGCCCGCATGGCTCCCCCCTTACCAGCCCTCTCCCCCCCATGGGAGAGGTTATGCAGCGCGCGGAGGGGGGAAACGCGTTCCTCGCTCCCCCCTCTCTCGCAGGGCTTACCAGCCGGTCGGCTTGCCCTTGTTCTGCTCGTCGAGCCATTCCTTCAGCGGCGCGAAGTATTCGAGCATCGGCTTGGCGCTCATCTCGCGGGTTCCGGTGAAGGCCTCGAGCGCGTCGGGCCAGGGCTTGCTGGCGCCCATCTCGAGCATCGCATTGAGGTTCTTGCCCACTTCCTCGTTGCCGTAGAAGCTGCAGCGGTGGAGCGGCCCTTCCCAACCGGCCTGCTCGCACGCCGCCTGGTAGAACTGGAACTGCAGGATCCGCGCGAGGAAGTAGCGCATGTA
>CAMPGP010000216.1 GCA_946885545.1 uncultured Altererythrobacter sp. | reverse complement strand
TTGATCGCGATGCCGCAGTTGCTGCCGTCGAACAGGCTGACGTGGGTTTCCTCGACGCCGTCGGGCAGTGCGGCGTTGTCGACCGCGAAGCCGTGGTTCATGCTGGTGATCTCGACCACGCCGTCCGCGAGCCGCTTGACCGGGTGGTTCGCGCCGCGGTGGCCCTGGTGCATCTTGGCGGTCGTCGCGCCCGCCGCCAGCCCGAGCATCTGGTGGCCGAGGCAGATGCCGAACAGTGGCACATCCTTTTCCAGCAGCCCCGCGATCACCGGCACCGCGTACTCGCCCGTCGCCGCCGGATCGCCGGGGCCGTTGGACAAGAACACGCCGTCGGGCGAAAGCGCCATGACCTCGTCCAGCGTCGCCTTCGCCGGCACCACCGTCACCCGCGCCCCGGCCTTCACCAGGTTGCGGAAGATGTTGTCCTTGCTCCCGTAGTCGATCGCGACGACGTGGGGTCGCTTCCCGTCGCGTGGGCTACGGCCGTAGCCGGTCCCGAGTCGCCAATAGCCGCCCTCCCAGCTTTCCTGCTTCTCGCGGCTGACGCGCTGAGCGAGGTCCATCCCTTCCAGCCCCGGCCATTCCTGCGCGCGCTTCAGCAGAGCGGGAATATCGAATGCGCCCTTCGGATCGTGCGCGATCACCGCGTTGGGTGCACCGGCCATGCGGATGCGGCGGGTGAGCGCACGGGTGTCGACGCCCGCAAGGCCGATCTTGCCCTGCGCCGCGAGCCAGTCGCCGAACTCGTCGCGTGCGCGGAAATTGGAATGCGGTGTCACCACCTCGCGCACCACGCAGCCTACCGCGCCCTCGACGTTCGACTCGATATCCTCGGCATTGGCGCCGACGTTGCCGATGTGCGGGAATGTGAAGGTGACGATCTGCGCGGCGTAGGAGGGATCGGTCATCACCTCCTGATAGCCGGTCATCGCGGTGTTGAAGCACACTTCGCCCACCGCGCTACCGGTCGCGCCGAAGCCTTTACCCCAGACCACCGTGCCGTCCGCCAGAACCAGAACGCCGGTCGCTCCCTTGGGTTGCGCAGGCGTGTGGGCGGGGTCGGCCATTGGGGCACTCCGAGTACAGGGTTTTCCGGCGATGTCGCTAAGTCATGGCCGCTAAGCTTCGCACGGGTGCCCGTCAACCTGTCCAATCGCGAATTATCGGGGTAAAGGCGCGCGAATTCCAATTCACGTTCCCGATACTCAGGCGAAAGACCCATCCCATGATCCGCGATGATATCAAGCAGGCCACCGTCCAGGCGATGAAGGCGGGCGACAAGCCGCGCACCGCGACGCTGCGCATGGTCGCCGCCAAGATCAAGGACCGCGACATCGAGATGCGCACCTCCTCCAAGGAGGTGAAGGACGACGACATGGTGGTCGAGGTCCTGCAGAAAATGGCCAAGCAGCGGCGCGAGTCGATAACCATGTATGTTGACGGTGGCCGCGAGGAACTGGCCGAGCAGGAGCGCCAGGAGCTGAGCGTTATCGAGGAGTTCCTGCCGCAGATGCTGAGCGAGGAAGAAACCCGCGCCGCGATCGAGGAAATCAAGGCAAGCATCGGCGCCGAATCGGTTAAGGATATGGGCCGCGTGATGGCGGAACTGAAAGCTCGCCGCGGCGCTGTGCTCGACATGAGCCGGGCCAGCGCCCTGGTGAAGGAGAGCCTCGCATGATCCGTCGTTCCGCTTGCCTCGCGCTCGCCAGCGCCCTCGCCCTCGCCGCCTGCTCCGAGAATGCCGACGAGCAGGCCGTGACCGATCTCAACCGCGTCGAGACCGACGGCGAGGCCGAAGCGGCTGCCGAGGCACTGACCGCCGGCGACTTCGCCGCGCTGCGCCTCGGTGCGAAGATCGTGGGGCCGCAAGGCGACGAGGTAAGCGGGGCGCTCGGCAATGCCGAGGGCAACTTCGCCGACATCCGCTCGTTCGTCGCGTGCCCCGCGGGCATGGACCCGTGCGATCCGGCAACCGCGCCCGAGGGCACGATCTACACTTACGTCCACGTCGTCTA
Source organism: uncultured Altererythrobacter sp. (assembly GCA_946885545.1). The sequence continues at coordinate 1,624 of CAMPGP010000216.1, read as the reverse complement.
TCCGGGAGAGGACAACGATCCCGACACGGGCGACACCTCGGCCAACACCTCGTCCGACGTCGAACGCGCGACCGAATTTCGCCTGATGATGCCCGCCCACGGCTTCACCGGCGACGCGGGCTATTCGAAGGCGGAGGCCATGGCCGCGATCGGCGCAAAGGCGGACGTCGTGGTCACCTGCCATCAGGGCGGGCTCGTCTGGACCGTCAATGCGGGCGACGGCGGCAACCAGTGGGAGCAGGCCGAGCCGCTGACCTTCTACTGGAAATCGACCGTTCCGCCCGCCGGCCCGGCCGACGCATATGCCATCTTCGCCAACTATACCGCTGCCGAAGGCCCCGGCCCCTACCCCGCCGCGAACGGCGGAGCGCGCAACGTGTGCGAGGCAAGCGAGGGCTGATCACGGCGCTTGAACTCGCCGTCCGCCCCGCGCATTGATCGCGGATGGCGCTTTCCCCCCAATGGCTGGACGAACTGCGGTCGCGGGTGACGCTTTCGAGCGTCATCATGCGCACGACCAAGCTTCAGCGCGCGGGACGCGAGTGGAAGGCCTGCTGTCCGTTCCACAACGAGAAAACGCCCAGCTTCACCGTCAGCGACGAGAAGGGCTTCTACCACTGCTTCGGGTGCCAAGCGCACGGCGATGTCATCAGCTGGATGACCGACCAGCGCGGGCTGACGTTCATGGACGCGGTGAAGGAACTGGCGGCCGAAGCCGGAATGGAAGTGCCCGCACTCGATCCGCGTGCCGCGCGCCAAGCGGAGGAACGCGCGGGGCTGCACGAGGTGATGCAGGCCGCGCAGGACTGGTTCGCCGCCAGCCTCGAAGCCCCCGGCGGCGCGAAGGCACGCGAATACCTCGCGTCGCGCGGGTTCAACGCGCGCACGGTGGAGCGATTTGGTTTTGGTTTCGCGCCCAACGAGCGGCAAGCGATGAAGGCCTCCCTCAAGCAGTTCGACGAGAAGCTGCTGATCGAAGGCGGCTTGCGCATCGCTGTCGAGGACAAGGAGCCCTACGACCGGTTCCGCAACCGCCTGATGCTGCCGATCCACGACGCGCGCGGCCGGGTGATCGCTTTCGGCGGGCGCATCCTGGAGGCGGACAGCAAGGCGCCCAAGTACCTCAATTCGCCCGACACGCCTTTGTTCGACAAGGGGCGCACGCTCTACAACCTGCACCGCGCAGGCCCCGCCTCGCGCCAGAGCGGGCGGATGATCGTGGTCGAAGGCTACATGGACGTGATCGCGCTCGCCGCGGCCGGGTTCGAAGATGCCGTGGCCCCGCTCGGCACCGCACTGACCGAGCGCCAGATCGAGCTGCTGTGGCGCATGGTCGAAACGCCGATCCTGTGCTTCGACGGCGACGCGGCGGGCCAGCGGGCCGCTATGCGCGCAATCGAGCGCGCGCTGCCCCTGCTCCGTCCCGCGCACTCGCTCGCCATCGTCCGCCTGCCCGCGGGCCTCGATCCCGACGACCTGCTCAAGGCGAAAGGCAGGGGCGCGATGGAAAAGCTCCTCGCTGAGCCCGCCACGCTACTCGACACTTTGTGGGAGTTCGAGCGGGCTGCGCAGCCACTACGCACCCCGGAGGACAAGGCGGGCCTCAAGCAGCGCCTGATCGACC
>CAMPGP010000215.1 GCA_946885545.1 uncultured Altererythrobacter sp. | reverse complement strand
CCGCTATCTCGGCAAAGGCGTGCTCAAGGCGGTCGACGCGGTCAACGGCGCGATCTCCGACGCCCTGCTCGGGATCGACGCCGAGGACCAGCGCGAGATCGACCTCGCCATGATCGCGCTCGACGGCAGCCCGAACAAGGCCACGCTGGGGGCCAACGCGATCCTCGGCGTGAGCCTCGCGGTGGCCAAGGCCGCCGCCAACGCGCGCGGGCTGCCGCTCTACAGCTATATCGGCGGGGTTTCGGCGCATGTCCTGCCGGTGCCGATGATGAACATCATCAACGGCGGCGAGCATGCCGACAACCCGATCGACTTCCAGGAATTCATGGTCATGCCCGTCGGCGCGCCGACGCTGGCCGAAGCGGTCCGCTGGGGCTCGGAGATTTTCCACACGCTCAAGAAGGGCCTCCACGAAAAGGGCCTCGCCACCGCGGTCGGCGACGAGGGCGGCTTCGCGCCGAACCTCGCCAGCACGCGCGACGCGCTCGATTTCATCATGGCCTCGATCGACCGGGCCGGGTTCAAGGCGGGCGAGGACGTCGTCCTGGCGCTCGACTGCGCGGCGACCGAGTTCTTCAAGGGCGGCAAGTACGAGATCAGCGGCGAAGGCCTCAGCCTCTCGCCGGCGCAGATGGCCGATTACCTCGCGGACTTGTGCGATGCCTACCCGATCCGCTCGATCGAGGACGGCATGAGCGAGGACGACTTCGAGGGCTGGAAGGCGATCACCGAGAAGGTCGGCGGCAAGATCCAGCTGGTCGGCGACGACCTGTTCGTGACCAACCCGAAGCGCCTGGCGATGGGCATCGACAAGGGCCTGGCCAACTCGCTCCTCGTCAAGGTCAACCAGATCGGCACCCTGACCGAGACGCTCGAGGCGGTCAGCATGGCCCACCGCGCCGGCTATACCGCGGTCATGAGCCACCGCTCGGGCGAGACCGAGGACGCGACCATCGCCGACCTCGCGGTCGCCACCAACTGCGGCCAGATCAAGACCGGCTCGCTCGCCCGCTCGGACCGGCTGGCCAAGTACAACCAGCTGATCCGCATCGAGGAAGAGCTGGGCGACAGCGCGGTCTATGCCGGGCGGGGTTGCTTCGGACGACTGTCCGACTGAACCTCAGGCCGAATAGGCCTCGACGAACGGGGCGAGATATTCGCGGTAAGGTTCGGCCGAGCCGATGCCCGCGCGGTTGAGCGGCCGGCGAACCTGCATCACGCTGGCGGTCGTCACGAGGCCTCCGCCCTCGTGCGGGGCGAGCATCTGCGGCTCCATCGCCAGCCCGCAGTGCGCGGCGATGCGCGAAACCCACTCGGCAGGTTGGCTCACCAGACTCTCGTAAGGCACGGTCAGCAGCCGCTCGCCGAGCAGGTCCTGCCACCGGCGCCGCAGCTCCTCCTCCAGCCGGAAATGCCAGGCAATGTCGGCGAGGTCGCAGCTCCATGGCTGCGCACCGTGGAAATGGGTCCGGAAGCACGACCAAGCTCGGTCGAGCGGGTCGCGCGTCAGCCAGACGATCGGCGCCTCGGGCAGCAGAGCCGCGGCGATGCCGGCGAAGCGCGAGAAGTCGAGCGACTTGTCGACCACTCGGCCGGAGCCTGAAAAGCGCTGCCCGAGCAGATGCGCCCATAGCCGCGCGATGTCTCCGGCGCTGCTTCCCGCGAGATGCTGCTCGATCGCCGCCAGGTCGCGCCCGCGCATTTCACGCGCGAGCTGGACCAGCAGCGTGAGCTCGCCGCCACCATCGACCGCGCTGTGCCGGGAAAGGATCTGCTGGACCAGCGTCGTTCCCGAGCGCGGCAGCCCGGTGACGAACATCGCGCGGCCGGTCGGCCGATCGCGGCGCTCTGCAAGGGCGGCGATGCCCTCTGCCGTGAAGCCGCTCAGCGCCTCTTCGGCGTCGCTCCGATCCCGCTCCCGGTCGTAGGAAGCGAGCGGCTTCGTGTCCTCGTTGCCGCGCTTGAACGCGGCAAAGGCGCCCGCGTGATCGTTCCGCGCCGCCAAGGCCTGGCCGAGCGCAAAGAAGTAGGGTGCCCGCTCGGTGGGCGCGACGGTCTCCATGACACGCTGGGCGGCGACGATGGTTTCGGCCAGCTCGGGCTCGGCGGCCAGGTCGACCGCCTGGGCGAGCACGAGCCAGGGCCTTCCCCGGTGCGGCCGCAACCGAACGGCAAGCTCGAGCTGCTCGCGCGCGTCCTGCATCTCCCCGAGATAAAGTGCGGCCGTGCCGCGGCTGTAGGCGTGCGCCGCGGGGTCCAGCGCGCCGTCCGGGAGGCTGCGCACGAGGTCGTAGGCTTCGCGATAGGCGCCGCATTGCTCGAGCAGCGAGGCTTTGGCGTAGAGCGCTTCGGCCGCGCCCGCGCGCGCGTCGACGAAGAGGTCGATCGCCCGGCGGCCCAGCTGCAGCTCGCCGTTGCGCACCGCCAGGTTGGCCAACGCCTGCCACTGCTCGCCCATCGGCGCGCGCAGGTCGACCAGGCGGCGGACGGCGCCGACCTGGCCTGCTCGGTCATTCTTTTCGAGCGCGGGCTTGAGCTGCTCGACGACGACGAGCATCGCCGCCAGGTCGCGTTTTGCTCCGTCCCGCGTCCCTGGGGGCTTGGACACTCGATGGGCCTTCGTTTGCCAAAGGTCCGCGAGCGTCTAGCGAGCGCGCCGGGCACGCTTCAGTCAAATAATGTAGCAAATTGTAACCGGCCCGCTTGTGAGGCGGGGGCTTTTGGCGCAACATCATCGCAAAGGGAGGGGTGCGGCGTACAGCCCGCGAAAAGCGGCGGCCCGCGCCAAAGGAAAAGGCGAACGGGTCGATGAAGGGCTCGACAGGGCGGGATGCCGGGATTCAGGTTCGAGCGGAATACCTGCGCGGGGGCGAGCCCGCGGGTCATGCAAACGCATTTACGCCGGCGGACGTGATGCCGCTCGACATGCGAAGCAGCGGGAGCAGTCACAAGCGGCGATCCTGGCGTTCGCACGATCTGCAGCGAGCGCTCGCCGCCGCGCGCAAGGCGGGTCTCGAACGATACCGGGTGGAGATCGCTCCGGACGGCACGATCGCGATCGTCGTGGGATTCGAAACCGGGCGGGCGCGCCGCTAGGGGCTGGCCGGGGGCCTAGGCAGGCGGCGCTCGCGAAGCGCCGGGACGGAACTATCCGGTGCACGCAACGGTTCTGAACCAGCACACCGCGAACGGGACGCGGCGCTGCATCAGAAGGAGCTGTGCCATGAAAACCAAATCAGCTTTGCTGTTGCTGGCCTCCGTCGGTGCCTTGAGCCTCGCCGGATGCGAAACGGTCCAGGAAGAAATCAACGAAGCCACCGGCCCGCGATTCCATGCCAATCTGACCGGGGCCAACGAGGTTCCCGCGGCCGATCCCGATGGAACCGGGACCGCGCAGGTCCACATCGCCAGCGCATTGAACACCATCTGCACCGAGCTCGAGATCCGCGACATCGGCGCGGTGACGGCCGCCCACATCCACCGCGGCGCGGCCGGTGTGAACGGCCCGCCGGTCGTCACCCTGAGCATTCCGGGCGACGACGACAGCGACGACTGCGACGTCGTGGCCGACGCGCTGCTCGACGAGATCGTCGACAATCCGGCGGGGTTCTACGTGAACGTCCACACCGCCGACTATCCCAACGGCGCGATCCGCGGGCAGT
>CAMPGP010000214.1 GCA_946885545.1 uncultured Altererythrobacter sp. | reverse complement strand
CACGAGCCGCAGATCCCCTCGCGGCACGAGCGGCGGAAGGTCAGCGTCGGGTCGACCTCGTTCTTGATCTTGATCAGCGCGTCGAGAACCATCGGGCCGCAATCGTCGAGGTCGAGCTCGAACGTGTCGTAGCGGGGGTTTTCGCCGCTGTCGGGATCGTAGCGGTAGATCTTGAACTTCTGCACCCGCGCCGCGCCCTCGGCTCGGTGGGTGCGGCCCTTGCCATTGATCTTCGAATTCTTCGGGAGGGTGAAGGTCGCCATCGTTCGATCCTGTTGCTTCGCGGCTCTCTCTAACGACTGCCGATGCGCTGGCAAGGGCAGGGGCGTTTGTTGATGAGCCACACGCGGGAGAGAAGCCCAAAGTGTCTCAAAGGCGCCCGTCCGAGTCGCGCTCGATTCGAAGGTTTTCGTAGCAGAGGGAATGGCTTGTAGGACAGCCCGCGCGTCAGGTTGCGCGAGCTCTGGCGAAGAGCCAGCCTGCCAGCGCCCAGACAGTCGCGAAGAACGCGGCGATAACCCAGATGAAGTGACCGTGGTATTGCGCCACCGCGGCGATCGCGAACTGCGCGGCGGCCATGGCTAACAGGATTTTCGACAAAGGCGCGGCGCGGAAACGGACGGCGAGTGCCGCCAGCCCCATCGCGGCCAGCGCGGCGAAGTACATCAGGTTGAGCGGATTGTCCTCGCTGCCGATGACGCCGACCGCGCCGTTGATCCAGACCGTGAGGAACGACGCGCCGACCGCGATGGCGACGGCGGCGCGGTAGGCGACATTGGCGGAAATGCGCAGGCCGATCTCGACCAACAACGCCGAACCGAAGATCATCACCGCGGCGAAGACGAAGTCGGCCCCGTCCCACAACATGCCGTCGACCGCGAACCAGGCCACCACGGGCACGGCGTAGAGCGCCGCCGCGCCACCCCATACGATCGGGCGCCAGGGCAGGCGAGCGAGGGGGCCGGTGTCGGAAAGAATGCCGGTCATGATCTGGAGCCTCTTTGGTGGACGAGGCTGTGTCATGGCGCGCTGCTGGGTGAGCGGCATGAGATGGGGGTGAGTAATTGGTGAAAAAGTGCCGCAAACTCTAGCGCGGCATCAGCCCATGGCGCGAAAGGCTTTCGGCGAGGATCGTTTCGATGAGCTGCTCCTGCGTCCATCCGGCCAGAGCGGCGGCGCGGCCGAAGACCTTCTGCGACCACAAGTTGCAGTTCAGGTTGAGCTCGAGGAAGGTGATCTCGCCGGTATCCTCGTTGACGCGGAATTCGAACCGGCCGTAGTCGAACGGGCGGTATTCTTCCCATGCCTTGCGCGTCAGGTCGGCGATCCGCTCGGCCATTTCCGCGTTTTCGAACGCATCGAGCGAGTATTTCTGGCTGCGGTCGACCAGATCGCGCTTCTCCTGATAGGTGCGAAGGTGCGAGGGGTCGGCCTGACGGAAGATCATCATCGGCAGGATCTGCGGCTCGCCGCGCACGGTGATGACCGGCACCTCGACGTCGCTGCCGTCGAGGAACGGCTCGACGATCGCATCGTGGCCGAGGACGTGGACACCGGCGACCGCCTGCTCGACGCTGGCGAGGTCGGTCGCGTCGGCCACGCCCCAGCTCGCGGAAGAGGCGTTGGGCTTGATGACGTAGCGGTCGGCGGCCGGAACGCGCGACAGATCGATCGGCGCGCCGCGACGGAAGATCGCCCACGGCGCGGTGGGTACGCCCGCATCGCGCACCGCGCGCTTGGCGAGGTGCTTGTCGTCCGACAGGCCGCGCAGGATCGGGCTCGCGCCGAGGTAGGGGATGCCCTTGCGCTCGCACAGCAGCGGGCAGAGCATTTCGGAATTGAAGAAGCCGGCGCGGTTGAGCAGCGGGAAGACGAAATCGACCTCGGGGTTCTCGAACAGGATTTCGAACCGGTCCGCGAGCATGAGGTTCAGCCCGAGCCCTTCGAGAACCTGGCGCATCTCGCGGTGATACATCGCGTGGTTGCCGTCTTCAGGATGAAGCTCGCCCTCCCACAGCGCGTTCTTGGCGATGAACAGGATGCGCAGCCGCTCCTTAGCGGCGGCGTCGATGGTCATGGGGCGGAGTTCGGTCACGGGGCGACCCTTTTTTGCGTTCGATTGGCGGCAATGCGGCTGGCACGGGTCCCTAGGTCTGTTAAGGGGACGTGCAAGAGAAAAAAGGACGGAACGGGTCGTTCATGACGCCAATCACCAGCCAGCTCATGCCCGAATTCGCGAGCGACGAACGCACGGGTCACCTGATCGACCTGCTCGCGGGCGGGGGCGATGCGCGGCTCACTCTCAATCGGGCTACGGGCCTCAACCGCTACATGTCGGGGCCATATCCGCGCGACGTGCTCGCCTTCGCCTCCTCGACGGCGAACGACATTTCGCCCGATGCCTTCCGCTACCTGCTGGCGCGCCCGCCGGTGCAGAACGGCGGCTATGGCGCGGCGTTGGACGCGATGCGCGAACGGCTGCGCGCCGCGTTCGGGCTGGGCAGGGCGGTAGAGACGGTGTTCGCGCCTTCGGGGACCGATCTCGAATATGTCGCGCTCGCAGCCACCATCGGACGCGCCGAGGGCGGCGTGCACAACGTTCTGCTCGGCGCGGACGAGGTCGGGCGTGGGTGCATACTCTCGGCGGCGGGAAAATATTTCTCGGGCGAGAGCGCGCTGGGCGGGTCTGTCGAGGCGGGAGCGCCGGTGGCGGGTCTGGGGCAGGTTTCGCTCACCGATATTCCCGTCCGCTGCGGAGAAGGGCTGGCGCGCTCGAGCGCGGAAATCGCGGCGGCGATCGATACCGAGGTCGAGCTGGCGAAGGCAGAGGGTCGGCATGCACTGATCCATGTGGTGCACGGCTCGAAGACGGGTCTGATCCTGCCAGAGCTCGCCGAAATCGATGCGCTGCGCGCCCGCTGGGGCGATGCGGTCACGATAGTGGTCGATGCGTGCCAGGTGCGCATCTCGCCCGCCGAGGTCGCCGCCTATCTGGAACGCGAGGCGATCGTGCTGCTGACGGGATCAAAATTCATCGGCGGCGTGCCGTTCAGCGGCTTCGCGCTCGTACCGCAGACACTGGTGCGCCGCGCGCCGCTGCTGCCGCAGGGCCTCCAAGCGCTGTTCCGCCGTGCCGAGTGGCCGCGGGGCTGGGCGGGGCGCGAGGCGCTGGAGGATACCGCGAATCCGGGCCTTGCCGCGCGCATAGACGGAGCGCTGTTCGAGCTCGAACGCTTCTGGGCCCTGCCGACTGAGAAGATCGAGCGCGTCGTCGCCGATTTCCAGCGCTGCCTGCGCCACGATCTGGTCGCACCGCTGGGCCTGCGCGAGGTCGAGACTTCGGCCGAGGGACACGCTCCGGCGGACAAGACGCCCGACCTGCTGCGCACGCTCGTCACGCTCGACGTGTCCATGCTCCCCGCCGCGCGCACGTTCGACGACGCGGTGGCGCTTCACGCGAAGCTGGCGCTCGGCGGGCTGCGGCTCGGGCAGCCGGTCAAGAGCGTGCGTCTGCCGGGTGACGGATGGGGCGGGACATTGCGGATCGGCCTGTCGATGCCGCAGATCGTCGCGCTGGCAGCGCTCGACGACGCGGCGCGCGACGAGCGGTTCGCCGAACAGTTCGGCACGATCGCGCGGGCCCTGCGGCAGACCGAAACCGTCGCGTAGGTCACGGCGCTAGAAG
>CAMPGP010000213.1 GCA_946885545.1 uncultured Altererythrobacter sp. | reverse complement strand
TGATCCGGGCGCGGGTGCCGCTCTCCGCCAGGCGCCGCTCGAGCGCCTCGACCGCATTGCGCTGGGCCTGCGCCATCAGCCGCCGCCGGTCTCCGCGCTGGGGCACGCTGATCTCGACCCGGTGTCCGGCGGCCTCGCCCAGAGCCTCGGCCAGCAGGGCCTGCTCAGGCAACTCGCGATCGACCAGAACGGTGCGCGGGGGCGGCACTTCCTCGTAGAACTGCGCGAGCACGTCGGCCAGGACCTGATCCTCCTCGACATCCTGCGTGTGGGTGGGGAAGAAGGCGCGGTGTCCCCAGTTCTGCCCTCCGCGCACGAAGAAGGCCTGGATGCCGATGTGGCCGCCCTTGCTCGCGAGCGCGAAGACATCGGCATCACCGATCCCGGCGGCGTTGACCGCCTGGCTGCCCTGGATGGCGGTGGCCGCGCGCAGACGGTCGCGCAGCATCGCCGCGCTTTCGAAGTCGAGCGACGCGGCGGCCTGCTCCATCTGCCGCTCGATCTCGCGCTGGACGTTGGACGACTTGCCGCCGAGGAAATCCTTCGCCTGACGCACGAGCTCGCCATAGCCCACCTCGTCGATCCGGCCGACGCACGGCGCGCTGCAACGCTTGATCTGATAGAGCAGGCACGGTCGATCCCGGCGACTGAAAAAGCTGTCGGTACAAGATCTTAGCAGGAACAGCTTCTGCAGCGCATTGATCGTGGTGTTGACGCTGCCCGCGCTGGCGAAGGGGCCGTAGTAATTGCCCTTCGCGCGCCGGGCTCCGCGGTGCTTCATGATGCGAGGAAATTCGTGATCGGCACGCAAGAGAATGAATGGAAACGATTTATCGTCGCGCAAGAGCACGTTGTAGGGCGGCCGGAAGCGCTTGATCAGCTGCGCCTCGAGCAGCAGCGCCTCGGCCTCCGAATTGGTGGTGACGATCTCCATCCGCCGGGTCTGGCTGACCATGCGGCGCAGGCGGTTCGAGAGGTTGGCGACCTGGGTGTAGTTCGCCACGCGGTTCTTCAGCGCGCGCGCCTTTCCCACGTAGAGCACGTCGCCCCGTGCATCGAGCATGCGGTAGACGCCCGGTTTGGGCTTGAGCGTCTTAACCGTGTCGCGGATCGCTTGGACCCCGGCCTCGATATCCGGCTGGGCATTGCCCTTGACGGTATAGGTCGCGCGCTCCTCGTGGAAGCGTTCGGCGCCCCGGGGGTCGGGCGGAGATCCGGCGGGCGTGCGCGACATGCGAGCCGACATAGTCGCTGCGCGGCAAATGGGAACCTGCGCCGCACAAGCGCGGTTCATGTTCGATCGCGCAAGGCGCGCGCATCGCGGGCGTGTGCCTGCATCTGGAGTTTCGACGAAATGCTCAGGAAGTTGATTGCAGTGGCCGTGCTCGGCGCTTCGGTGGTGACGCTGACCGCGTGCAACACGGTCAAAGGCCTTGGCCGCGACATCGAATCGGTCGGCGAGGCGGGCGACCGCGCGATCTGACGCGCTTGCCATTCCGCTAGGCTGGTCTAACGCCGCGCGGATGCAACAATACGATGCGATAGTGCTCGGCGGCGGGGCCGCCGGGTTGATGTGCGCCGCCGTCGCCGCCAGGCGCGGCAGGCGCGTGCTCGTGCTTGAGCGGGCCGCAGAGGTCGGAAAGAAGATCCTCATTTCAGGCGGCGGGCGGTGCAACTTCACCAATGTCCACACCGCGCCCGACCGCTATCTCTCGGCCAATCCGCATTTCGCGAAGTCGGCACTGAGCCGCTACACCGCGCGCGATTTCATCGCGCTGGTCGATGCTTACGGGATCGCCTGGCACGAGAAGACCCTCGGCCAGCTGTTCTGCGACGGATCGGCGCGGCAGATTGTCGCGATGCTGCTCGACGAATGCGAGAAGGCAGACGCGGCGGGCGGCGCGGTCGACGTGCTTTGCGGCGAGGAAATCGCCGACGTTTCGCACGATGGGGGGGCGTTTGCCGTCAAGACGCCGTCGGGGGGCTACGCGGCGCCCGCGCTGGTGATCGCGACCGGCGGGCCGTCGATCCCCAAGATGGGCGCGAGCGATTTCGCCTACCGCCTCGCGCGGCAGTTCGGCCTCAAGGTGGTCGAGCCACGCCCCGCCCTCGTACCGTTGACGCTCGGCGGCGATGACGTGCTGTTCCGCGATCTTTCGGGCGTCTCGGCCGAAGTGATCGCGCGGGCCGGCAAGGCCGCGTTCCGCGAGGCGGCGCTGTTCACTCACCGTGGGCTGTCGGGCCCTGCGATCCTGCAGGTCTCGTCATACTGGCGACCCGGGGACGAGGTCGGGATCGATTTTCTGCCCGGCCGCACCGACGGCTGGCTGATCGAAGCGAAGCGGAGCAATCCGCGAGCGGGCCTGCGCGCGGTCTTGGGGGAGGCGTTGCCCGACCGGCTGGCCGCCACCCTGGCCGATCGGATCGCGCTGTCGAGCGAACTCGGAAACGCACCCGACAAGGCGCTGCGGGCGGCCGAGGCGCGGCTCGGCGACTGGCGCTTCCTTCCCAACGGCAGCGAAGGCTTCGCCAAGGCCGAAGTCACGATCGGCGGCATCGCGACCGCCGAGCTTTCGTCGAAAACCATGGAGGCGAACCGGGTACCGGGCCTCTACGCGATCGGCGAAGCGGTCGACGTCACCGGCTGGCTCGGCGGATACAATTTCCAGTGGGCCTGGGCGAGCGCGGTCGCGGCGGGGACCGCGCTCGCCGATCGTGGCGCCTAGAACAGCTTGCGGAACGAGATCTGGAAGGTTCGTCCGAGCGGATCGACCAGCTCGGGTTGATAGCTGAGCGGGACCTCGCCGTTGCCGTCGGTCACACGCTGCTGGGCATCGAACAGGTTGTTGACGCCGAGCGACAGGCGCGCGCCCTTCCAGAAGCCCGGCGTGCCGCCGGTCAGCCACTCCTGCTGCTCCAGATTGGCAAAGGCGCGCAGGTTGAACTTCGCGATGTCGTCGAAGAAGAGGTCCTGCGAACCGGGCAGACCGCTGCCGTCGACGCGCGTGGCGCCTTCGTAGTTGCCCGAGAGGCGCAGGCCCACTCCCTTGTAGAACAGCCCGCCTTCGAGCTCGATCTTGTGGCGCGGCACTCCGTTGCCGAAGGCCTGCCCGCTGAGCTGGTCGAGCACCGGGCCGCCTGGCGAGACGAGGACCTCGTTCTCGAATTCGATCGAATGGTAGAGGCCGAGATTCCAGCGCCCCTGGCCACCACCGCCCGGCCCACCGCCGCCGAAGCGGCCGCCGCCGCGCCGGCCGCCGCCGCGTGCGTCGCTGCCGCCGCGGCGTCCTTCGGCACGCTCGTTCTGACCTTCGCCTTCTGCCGCCGCCGGGGGAGCCGGCATCGTGCAAACCCGCTGGCGGAATTCGGCCAGCCGCACCGGGTCGATCTCGCCGTTCTCGCCCCGCAGGCGTGCCTGGACCTGTTCGGGCAAGGTCGCAGGGTCGATTTCGGCCGACGGATCGGCGCATAACGTTTGCCGAAGCGCGGCGAAGCGTTCCGGATCCATCCGGCGGAACTGGCCGCCCGCAGCGGCCCCTTCCTCGCTGCAGAAGCGCTGGCGCATCGCGGCGACCCGTGCGGGATCGATCTGGCCATCCTCGCCCTTCAGGCGTTCGAGCATGCGCTGGGGAAGCCCCGACAGGTCGGGCCTCTCGTCTGCGGGCGTTGCGCAGAAGCGCTGGCGCGTCTCGGCCATCCGCGGGGGCTCGAACCGCCTGCCGTCCCC
>CAMPGP010000212.1 GCA_946885545.1 uncultured Altererythrobacter sp. | reverse complement strand
AAGGACGGCTTCGGGCTGGGCGTGTTCCTGATCGCCTATTGCCTGTTCTTCGCCCCCACAAATCCCCTACCGATCGCCGAGAACCTGTTCGTCGGCCCGACCGAGATCGCGTTCCGCGGCGGCGGCGACTACGGCGGGCTGAGGCAGTACGTGGTGCAGATCCTGATCCGCAACGCGGCGCTCTGCGCGCTGTGCTTCGCGGGCATCCTCCTCGCGCTGCGCCATGTCGGGAAGCTGCCCGAAGCCCGGCGGATCGCGCTGATCTTCTCGCTCGTCATCACGGTGCTGGTTTTCGCCCACGACCAGCCCTGGCCTTACGTCTTCATCATGGCCCTGCCGTTCATGGCGCTGTGGGTGCTGGTGCCGCTCGACCGCATCGCGGGCAACCGCACCCAATCGCGGCTCGGGTGGATCGTGCTCGGGGGAGCGATCGCGGTCAGCTTCGTCAGCAACGTCCGCTATCTGCGGATCGACAATCCGGCGCAGCTCGAGCTGGTCGCGCGGGCCGAAGCGATGCTGGGCCCGGACGAGAAGTACTTCGACGGCATCGCAATGCTGCCCAACCGCAAGGAACCGTCGACCTTGTGGCTCGACCGGCATTTCATCATCCGCACGCTGCGCGAGGGCGCGGGGTCCGAGGCCTACCGGATCCTGGCCGACGACCCGCCGAAGATGATCATCTGGTCGAAGCGGATGGGGGAGATCCATCGCGTGATCGCGCCGGTCTTCGACGACAGCTACGTGGCCGTGGCCCCGAACGTGCGGCTGGCCGGGCATCGCCTGACTCTCGGCGAAGCGGCGATCTTCAAGGTACCGATCGCGGGAACGTACCGGCTCTACGATGCGACCGGGCGCACGGTGCAGGGCCGGATCGAAGTCGATGGTAAAGCGCTCGGGCCGCGCGTTCGTCTGACGCGCGGCGTCCACCCGGTCATCTTGCGCGCCGGAGCGGACGAGGCGCTCCTCGTGCTCGAAGGTTCCTACGCCGGTCTGTTCGCGCCCGGCCCCGACAATCTCGAGCTTTTCGAAGACGTCTACAATTGAACGGCGCCGCCGCGCGGACCCTTCAAGCCTTGCGGCGCAGGTAGCCCTCGCGAGCGACCGTCACCTGCAGCTTGCCGTGGCGCAGCGCGTCGGTTTCGAAATCGTCGTTCTCGGCCAGGAACGCGCGCGCCGCGGTGAGCGGGTTGTCGCCCTTGCCCCAGCTGCGATCGCCGATCGACTGGGCGGGCAGGTCCTCGATCAGCGTGTCGAACACCACGCAGTAGCTGCCCGGGGTCACCATCGGCGCATAGGCGCGCAATTCGGCCAGCACGTGCTCGTGGGTATGGTTCGAATCGAGGCAGACGAGAACCCGCGACTTGCCCGCGGCATGCGCGCGCACTTGTGCGACGATGTCCTCGGCCACGCTCGACCCCTCGATCATGTCGATGCGGCGCGCCAGCGGATGGTCCTCGATGGCGCGGCGGTTGTGGGGCCGGATGTCGATATCGACGGCAACCACGCGGGCATCGCCGGGACCGCCGCAAATCGCGTTCAGCTCGAGCAGCGAAGCGTAGAACACGGCCGAGCCGCCGCGGGCGATGCCGGTTTCGATGATGAGGTCCGGCTTGATCGACCAGACCAGCTCCTGCATCGCCACGACGTCCTGCGGATACTGGATGATCGGCAGCCCCAGCCAGTCGAAGTTGTAGGAATAGCCGAGCTCCTGGGCCCGCCCGATCCACTCGAGGGAAAGGGCGTTCAGCTGCTCGTCGCCGCTGATTCCGGCGATCTTCTCGCCGCGCTCGCGCTCAAATGCTTCGTCGATCATTCCGCTTGTCTCGCTTCAAAGGAAATCATTCGTGCCCGGCCCAGAACGCCAGCGCATCGCCCAGCCCCTCGCGTAAGCCGATTGCCGGCAGAAAGCCAAGCTCTCTCGTCTGGCGGGAGAGATCCGGCACCAGGACAGGAGCTTCACCGGGCCGGTCGGGCAGCGCCCCGAGGCGGATCAGGTCCGGCCGCCCGGCCAGCTCGCCGATCGTCGATACGAGCGTTCCGATGGTCACGCTCGTGCCGTGACCCAGGTTGATCACTCCGTTCAGCGGCGCGCCGGCAAGCTGCGCGAGCGCGCGGCCGAGGTCGCGGATGTCGATGAAGTCGCGCATCTGCCGCCCGGAAGAAGCGCGCGCCGGCTCGCCGCGCAGCACCGCGCGGACCACGCTCGGCACCAGGCGCCGCGCGTCCTCGTACAGGCCGTAGGCGAAGAAGATCCGCGCCCAGGCGAACTGTACCGGCAGGCCGCGCAGGTGCTCGAGCAAGGCGAGCTTGGCCCTGCCGTAGCGGGTGGCGACGTCGGACGGATCGATCGCCTCGTCCTCGCGGCGCGGCTGCCCGGCCGCGCCGGGGTATTCGGCGCACGAGCCGCACGCCACGATCCGCTGCCCGCCCGCGCCCGCGAAAGCGGTGAACAGGGCGCGGCCGGCTTCCAGCCAATCGGCATTGTCCTCGGCCTCCCAGAATTCGCCGTGCCGGGTATTCCACGCGGTGTGGACGAGGATGTCGGGCCGGACCCTCTCGACGAGCTCGACGCAGGCCGCGGGGTCGCGCAGATCGACCTGGTGCCAGGTGCCGGACGTCTCGGCGATCCGCTCGGTCGAAGTACAATGAAGCTCGAACGAGCCCTCCAGATGCGGGCGCGCCTGTCGGCCCACGAATCCTCGCGCGCCGGTCAGCAGCAGGCGGCGCTGCATGTCAGCGGGCCGCTTCCGCCAGGAGCGGCAGGTCGGCGTCGCGCTGGGAGAGCAAGGCCGGCGGCATCGGCCAGTCGATCGCCAGGTCCGGATCGTCCCACCTGATCCCGAGCTCGATGCCAGGCCGGTACGCGCGGCTGAACTGGTAGAGGATGTCGCAGTCGTCCTCGAGGGTGATGAAGCCGTGGGCGACGCCGCGCGGCAGGTAGAGCGCGTTGCCCCGCTCGGCGCTCAGCTCGACGGCGACGTGGCGCCCGAAGGTCGGCGAGCCGCGGCGCATGTCGGCGGCGCAGTCGAAGATCGACCCGCGCACGCACCGGACCAGCTTGGCCTCGCCGACTTCCTCCGGAATGTAGTGGAGCCCGCGCAAGGTCGCCTTGCGCGCGGTGTGCGAGATGGCGGCCTGGCTCATCGGCAGCTCGAGGCCCTGCTCCGCGAACTCGCCGGCGCAATAGACCCGCGCGAAGTAGCCGCGCTCGTCGGGGTACCGCTCTTCCTCGATGATCGTCACCCCGGGAATGAGCGTCGTCTCGAACAGCATCAGAAGATCTCGAGGTGCGGGATCGCGACCACCAAGCGTGCGCCCCATTCGCGGGCGGGCGCCAGCTGGCCGGCGATCTCGTCGCGCAGGTTCCAGGGCAGGATCAGGATGTAGTCCGGGCGGTCGGCCAGCAGCGCTTCGGGCGAACGCACCGGGATGTTCACGCCGGGCAGGTACTTGCTCTGCTTCTGCGGGCTGACGTCGACCGTGTACTCGAGAAATTCGGGCCCGATGCCGCAATAGTTCAGCAGCGTGTTGCCCTTGGCCGGCGCACCGTAACCCAGCACCCGCTTGCCTTCGCCCCGGGCGCGGATCAGGAATTCGAGCAGGTCCGCCTTGCGCCGGACGACCTCGGCGCCGAAGTTCGCGTAGCTTGCGAGGTCGGCGAGCCCGGCCTCGCGTTCATCCCGGCGAACCTTGTCGCGCCCCGCCGCGAGGCACTCGTCCGCGACCTCGCTCGCGGCATGCGCGGCATAGACGCGCAGCGAACCGCC
>CAMPGP010000211.1 GCA_946885545.1 uncultured Altererythrobacter sp. | reverse complement strand
TTGCCCCTGCGGCGGCATGAACAGGTTCCAGATGCCCTGCGCCTTTGCCTTTGCCTTCATGTCCTCGACGATCGGGATCACCTTCCAGCGGTCGCCCTCCGCATCCTGCTCCGCGAAGGTTCCGGTGTTCGGGCGCACGTTGGCCTCGATGAAGTCGCGCACGCGGTCGCGCCAGTACTGTTGCCGCTCGGTGGGTTCGAAATCCATGTCCGCTGATCCTCTCTAACTCTCGAATCCGTTTCGTCGTGAAACTGGCAGAGGCGCATGGTTGCGCCAAGCCGCAATCTTTGCACCTGTCAGGGCGCGGTCCCCGTGGCGTCGATGTCGGCCCGCGCCACCGCGTTCAGCGCCGCGAGCCGTGCCTCGTGATCCTCGCGATGGATCGGGAAGCGCGCGAGCCACCAGGCGGAAAACAGCCCGAGCAACGTGATCATGACGCAGTATTGCACGATCACGCTGTCGATGATCGGCGTCGCGACCGCGCCCGGTTCGGCATTGGTCGGCAGGCCCGAGATCGATACGATCAACCCCGCCGCCAGGATGCCAAGCCCGGTCGCGCATTTCTGCACGAACCAGTTGCCCGAATAGAAAGCCCCTTCCGCGCGGCGACCGGTCCGCTCCTCGAACGCCTCGACGATCTCGGCCACCATAGAGGAGGCCGAAACCAGCACCATGACGCCGAAGCTGTTGCTGAACAGCACGAAGGCGAACAGCAGCGCGGTCGATGCCGTGCCGCCGACCTCGGGCCACAATCCGGCGAGGCGCAGCAGGTAGGGGATCAGCCAGAACGTCATCGACAGCAGCGTCGTCCCCGCCGCCACGCGCACCTTGCCGAAGCGCCTGTGCAGCGCGCCCAGCGAAACGAACACGATCACCACGCTCGCGAACAGCACGAAGGGGTAGATCGCCAGCGCCGCCTCGCTGAACTCCCATACGAAGTAGAACAGGTAGTTCGACAGCGCGAACGTCATTCCCTGGGTGACGTAGGCGGCGACCGCGCCCGCCGCGAGGATGAGGAAGGCGCGCTCGGAGAACGACTCGATGATCTCTCCGAAAGCGACCCGCAGGCTGAACGGTGGCGGCCTGGTATCGGGATAGCGCGCCACAAAACTGTGCTGACCCAGCGCCGAGCCGATGGTGGAGATCACGATCACGATCGCGCCGACGAGGCCGTATGTCGCGTAGTTCGCCGGATCGGTCAGCCCGTCGCGCATGAACACGTTGTAGGCGAGGAACAGGATCACGAGCCCACCGGTCCACCCGAACAGGTAGCGGTAGCGGAACAGCGTGGTGCGCTCGTCGTAGTCGCGCGTGAGTTCGGGGATCAGCGCGACCGAAGGCACCTCACAGGCCGACAGCAGCAGGCGAATGAGGATCGCCATGCCAAGCAGCAAGGCGAAGCTCGGCGGCCCGTCGACCGGCGGCGACCACAGCACGTACCACGCGATGCCGAGCGGGATCGCGGCGAGGTAGAGCCAGGGCAGGCGGCGACCCCAACGGGTGTAGGTGCGGTCCGACAGGTTGCCGAGCAGCGGATCGACGAAGGCGTCGACCACCAGCGCGATGACCAGTGCGAGGCTGACCAGCCAGGCCTCCATCCCCAGCGCCTGGTTGTAGAAGATCAGCAGGAAGACCGAGAAGCCGTTGTCCTTCACCCCGAAGGCGATCGAACCGAAGCCGTTGGCGAGCTTGATCCGCGTCGGCAGCGGCGCCCCTGCGGTCACGGTCGCGGCGGGCGCGGTCATCGCGCGGCCCGCTCCATCGCCTCGAGCGCCTGGAACAGGCCCGGTTCGTCCTCGTCCCAGCTGTAGCGTGGCCCGATCGTCAGCCCGCCGTCGACCAGCAGCGAGGCGCCGTTGACGAAGCTCGCCGCCTCACTCGCGAGATAGGCGGCGGCCTGGGCGATGTCGTTCGGTTCGCCGCCGCGCCGCACGGGCTGCGCGTTGGACGACATCTGCGCGATCGCCGCCTTCGCCGTGGCTTTGTGCGCATCGTCGATGTCGAGCGAGGAGGTGAAGATGTTGGTGTTGATGAAGCCCGGCTGGATCGCATTGACGCGGATGCGGTGGCGCGCGAGATCGGCGGCCGCCATCTTGGTCAGATGCAGCACGCCCGCCTTGCCGACGGCGTAGGCGGTGGGCGAATAGCCGGGGCCGATCGCGGCAACGCTGGAGATGTTGACCACGCTGGCGTTCGCGCGCGCCGTCATGTGCGGCACGGCATAGCGGATGCCGAACGCGACCGAGCGCAGCAGCAGGTCCATCGTGCGATCCCAGTCGGCGGGCTCGATCTCGTCGATCGGTGCGCGCGCGCCGCCCGCGCCGGCATTGTTGAGCAGGACATCGATCCCGCCGGTTTCCTCCGCGGCCCGGTCCATGAGGCGCCGGATCGCCTCGCAGTCGGTCACGTCGCAGGGTTGGAAGCGCACGTCACCTTCGGCTTCGGCGGCGAGCGCGGCGCCGCCCTCGGCATCGATGTCGCCCGCGAAAACGATCGCGCCTTCGCGGGCGAACAGCCGCGCGCTTTCGGCGCCGATGCCCGATGCCGCGCCCGTGACCACCACCGTCTTGCCAGAGAATCGCATGCGGGCCTCTCCTCCCGTGTTTTCGCGCTCAAGCTTACGGGAACGGAAAGGCGCGTCAACGCGCGTTCGCATGACGCTACGGCATGGCGAGGCGTTGCCAACCGGCTTGCGGAGCGGGGCCGAATCGACTTAACGTAAGCGTCAAGAACATCCGATCGGAGAGAGGAACCGGATCATGGCTGATCTCGACCAATTCCGCGCCGAAACGCGCGACTGGCTCGAAGCGAATTGCCCGCCCGAAATGCGCCAACCCGTGCGCGACGAAGGCGACGTCTACTGGGGCGGCCGCAACGCCGAATTCAAGAACGAAGCGCAGAAGGCCTGGTTCGAGGCCTGCCGCGACAAGGGCTACACCGTGCCCGCCTGGCCCAAGGAATATGGCGGCGCGGGGCTCTCGCCCGCCGAGGCCAAGGTGCTGCGCGAGGAAATGGCCCGCATCGGCGCGCGCCCGCCGCTCTCCAGCTTCGGCATCTGGATGCTCGGCCCGGCGCTGCTGCAGTTCGGTACCGAGGGGCAGAAGAAGCACTTCCTGAACCAGATCGCGCGCGGCGAGATCCGCTGGTGCCAAGGCTATTCGGAGCCCGGCAGCGGATCGGACCTCGTTTCGATGCAGACCTTCGGCGAGGACAAGGGCGATCACTGGGTCGTCAACGGCCAGAAGATCTGGACCAGCTATGCCGACGAGTGCGACTGGATCTTCTGCCTCGTGCGCACCGACAAGGCGAACAAGTACCAGGGCATCACCTTCATGCTGTTCGACATGGCGAACGCCGGGGTGAGCACGAAGCCGATCAAGCTTATCAGCGGCAACAGCCCGTTCTGCGAAACGTTCTTCGACGATGTCTCGGTACCCAAGAGCTACGGCGAGGACATTCCCGGCTACGTCGGCGAGATCAATCGCGGGTGGGACGTCGCCAAGTACCTGCTCGGCCACGAGCGCGAGATGATCTCGGGCGCGGGCGGCGGCGACCGCACTGCGGCGATCGGCGCGGCGATGAAGCGCAATGCAGGCGAGCTGGATCCGCTGCTGCGCGCCGAGCTGGCGATGTTCGATGTCGACGCGCTGGCCTATGCCGCGATGGGCGAGAAGTTCCTCGACGAGGTCAAGGTCGGCAAGGGGCACCCCGCGCAGCCGAACATGATGAAATACGCCGGGACCGAGCTCAACAAGCGCCGCCACGAGCTGATCATGGCGGCGGGCGGCT
>CAMPGP010000210.1 GCA_946885545.1 uncultured Altererythrobacter sp. | reverse complement strand
GCCTCTTCCTCGACCTCGATGTCGCTGTCGCGCAGCACGCGGAACACCCCGTCGCCCAGCACCTTGAAGCCGGGGAAGAGCTGGTCGGCGAAGCGCACGATCAGCTTCTCGATCGCGATGTAGACCGCCTTCCGGCCGGGAACGCGCACGAAGCGCGGGGCGCCGCTCGGGATCAGCACCATCTCGACGAGGTCGGGCTGGCGCTTGCCGCGCTTGAGGCGGAAAAGCAGGCCCATTCCGAGGTTCGCGACGAAGGGGAAGGGGTGGCTGGGGTCGATAGCCTGCGGGGTGATCAGCGGCAGGATGTCGGTCGCGAAATAGGTTTCGAGCCAGGCGTGCTGATCCCCATCGAGATCGCCGATTTCGGCGATCAGGATGCCTTCGTCCGCCAGCAGCCCGCTCAGCGTATCGAGCGCACGCTGCTGCCGCGCCTCCAATGCCAGCACCTGCTCGCGGATCGCGGCGAGCTGCTGGTGCGGGTCGCGCCCGTCGATCGCGGTGGTCTCGATCCCGCGCGTCGCCTGGCCTTCCAGCCCGGCGATGCGGATCATCGTGAACTCGTCGAGATTGCTGGCCGAGATCGAGAGGAACCGCAGCCGCTCGAGCAGCGGGTAGCGCTCGTTCTCCGATTCGGCGAGCACGCGGCGGTTGAACGACAGCCAGCTCAGCTCGCGATTCACGTAGCGCTCGGCCGCGGCCCTGGCCGCGCTGCCTCCCTCGGCCGGTTCGGCCGCGCCATGCGTGAATGCGTTCATGCGACGTGCCAAACTCCAGAGGCTCCTCTGCTGGCCGCGTGTTACGGTTCTGTTACGCGCGCCGAGATTGCGGCGCCAGCGGCTTGCCGCTATCCGCACCCGCACCATGAAGCGCACGCACCTGCCCCTGAACGCCCTGCGGGTCTACGACGCCGCCGCCCGGCACCTCAGTTTCACCCGCGCCGCGGACGAGCTGGCGGTGACGCCCGCCGCCGTCGGCCAGCAGATCCGCGCGCTCGAGGATCACCTCGGCACCGTGCTGTTCCGCCGCACCTCCAAGGGGCTCGAGCTGACCGAGGAAGGCCTCGCCGGGCTCGACGCGCTGCGCGAAGGGTTCCTGCGCTTCGAGGAATCGGTCCAGGCGATGCAGGCCGGGCAGGCGAGCGACCGCTACACCATCGCCGCCCCGCGCGAATTCTACGCCCAGTGGCTCGCCCCGCGCCTCGCCGCGTTCCGCAACGCCAACCCCGGCATCCGCTTCCGCTTCGTGGCGGACGAGAACGCCGACTTCACCGAGACCAACCTCGACGTCGCCGTGCGGCTGGTCGACGGCCCGGGCGAGCTGGAGGGCGTCGAGCTCGCCCCCGCGCGCCGCGTGGTCGTCGCGTCGGAAGGCGCGCCCGACCTGTGGATCGACTGGCCCGGCGCCCCGCTGCCCGAAGGGGCGGAGGCCGCGGTCGAGGTCGGCAACGCGGGCCAGGCACTCTCCAGCGCAATCGCCGGGCTGGGCAAGGCGGTGCTCCCCTACCTGCTGGTGGAGGACGCGCTGGCCGACGGCCGCCTGACCACGCTGGAGGGGCCGGACGAAGGCCGCCGCGCCTACTGGCTCGTCGCCCCGCTGCCCCAATGGCGGCAGAAGAAGGTGAAGAGCCTGGTGGCGTTCCTCACGGATTAGCGTTCGACTTCAGAGCTTCGCCGCGAGACGCCTTACGCCTGCCAGCAGGCTGAAGCGCTCGGTGTACCAGTCGAACACGACCGAGTTGCCGCGGAAGTTGAGCGTATGCGGACCGCGCAGTGTTTCGAACGCGATCCGCCCGATCTCCCGTTCCCGATAAGTCGAACGGTCGATTTCCTCGATTTCGTAGACCAGCAGCGCATCACCATAGGATCGCTCGAAATCCTGTCCGAAGCGATAGTGCCGCCCCTCGGCGGAGAATATCAATCCGCCCATGCGTGCGCCGCGGGCGGACACGCGGATCGGGCTGGCGGGATGTTCTACGAATTCACCGTGAATATCGCCGGCAAGCCATAGTCGCAGAATCGTCGCTCCCTCGGCCTTGTCGTTGGCGAAAAGGAATACGGTATCCTCGTGCGAAAACAGGGTAGGGTCGAGCAGCCCCGCCGAAGCGATCTCGAGCCGGGCCGATAGCTCGACCTCGTCGCCCGAAAGCCGATAGACATCGCTTTCGCCGGTTGCGGCCATCTCCGGGATGCAGAGCGAACCGTCGTCGGCGGGGTACACTGCCGGATAGGAATAATGTGAGGAGCGAGGCATGGCGAGCGGCGTGGCGCCCGTGCTGGATAGCCGGACGATCTCGCCCTTGCCGGTCCTTTTGTTGAGCCCCTCGACCAGCACCGCATCGTCACTTTCGAAGAAAGGGTCGGCGTAGAAGGTATAGCCGGCCGCGATATCGTAGGTAAGCCACGAACCGCTTGCTGCTTCGAGCCGCCGGGCGAAATCCCGCAGCCCGGTTTCCAGGTGGGGAACGATCGCTCGCGATACGTTCCACCGCTTTTCCCGGAAGGCGCCATAGAAGAGCCGCGCCAGCGCTGCCCGAGCCATCGTGCCGCAGGCGCGCAGCACCTTGCGATTGTCTGGAAGCCGATAGTTCCTTCCGCCAACCCCTCGCTCGATCTCCTCGCCAGCGAACAGATTGGCCAGTGCGAGGGGGAGCAGGGCAGGCGACAGGGCGTAGGCCTCGGTCATCGTCTTGCGGTATGAGTGACGGTGGACCCGCGACTGCGCAAACGCGAGAATGCTCCCCGCGTCGAGTTCGTTGCTGAGCCGTTGCACGATCTGGCCGACGAACGGCGCGCCTTCCGCCAATTCGTAAAACCCGGCGGGTCTGCCGCGAAAGCGCTCCGGATCGCCGTGATGGTACGACAGGATGGGAGGAAGGCCCGGCTCGATCCGCAGCAGCGACAGGGCGAACTTCACGACCGCCTCGATCCGGTTTTCCGCAAGCCAGTGGTGGACGTTGCGCGGCAATATCGCCCACGCGCCTTCGTAAGCCGGGGTGAATTCGTGTACCGACCGATCTGCCGGAGTGCCACGAGCATAGGGGACCGTGCGCGTCATCCGGTTGCGCAGCGATGCCAGGTTCAGGGCATAATATGCGCCATGCTTCGCGAACCTTCGCTTCGGCGGATTTCGATCCTCTACGACGAGATGATAGATCTCGTAATCGCCCCGCAGGCGTTCGATCGCTTCCAGTTGCCAGCGCTTCAGCGCCTTGCCGTCGTATATCAAGGCGATGCGCCGCTTGGGACGACCTTCGGCCGGGTCCATCGTGTCTCTCCGTGCGCGGATGCCGCGTGATTGCGTTGCGAACCAGGCGGATGGAACTTAGGCGCCGACCCGATGCGCATGGGGCGGTTAGTCGGGGCCGAGGGGCTGTGCAAGGAACTGTGTCGCCCCCGGCGGGGCTGCGAGTTGCTTGACCCGATCGCCGAATCTCCCTAAGGGCGCGCTCATCCGAAGGCGGGCGGCAATCCGCGTCGGTCAGATAGAGCTGAACATTGCCGGTCATGTCCCGGGGGCCTGGTGCGGATGCGCCGAGGTCCTTTTCTATTGGAGCGCAAGCTTCGGGGCAGCCGTCAAAGTAACCCGGTGCCCTTGGGCCCGGGTGGAGTGTTTCAGGCTCGCTCCACGAGCTCCCGCGCAGGCGGGAGCCTCAGGCCGCAGGCGCAGCGCCAGCGGCACGAGGTCCCCACCTTCGTGAGGACTCAGGGCAGCCTCCGAAATTCTCTCCACCCGGGCCATCGTGGCACCATCACACGGTGAAGAGAGAAAGTCTTAATGCCGACGATCAACCAGCTGGTCCGCAAGGGCCGCGT
>CAMPGP010000209.1 GCA_946885545.1 uncultured Altererythrobacter sp. | reverse complement strand
AACCCTACCCGCCCCTGACAACGCTGCTCACGGCGGCGATCTTGCGCGAAGCTGGGCATCGGGTCGAAGTGTTCGACGGAACCTTCGATGAAGGCCCGGAATCCTTTGCGCAACGACTGGCGCAGAGCGTTCCCTCGGTCCTCGTCCTGATCGAAGACAACTTCAATTTCCTGACAAAGATGTGCACCGAGAACCGGCGGGCCGACGCCCTGGCGATGGTCGGCATGGCGCGCGACAAGGGGTGGCACGTCGCGGTCAATTCGCCCGACGCCGCCGACAACCCGCGGCTCTATCTCGATGCCGGCGCCACGGCCGTACTGACCGGCGAAGGGGAGTTCGCGGCCAACGATTTCGCGGTTTCGGCGGCCTTCGGCCACGCCGCTCTCGAGCACATTTCCGGCCTCATTCTCGATGCCGGACAGGGCCGGGTCCATCGCACCGCGCCACGCCGGGGGAGGCCCAATCTCGACCGGTTGCCGCTTCCGGCCTGGGACCTGCTCGACATCGAATCGTATCGTGCCGCGTGGGCCGAGGCGCACGGCAGGTTCTCGCTTAACATCGCGGCGTCGCGCGGCTGCCCCTACACTTGCAACTGGTGCGCCAAGCCCACGTTCGGACGCCGCTACGATCAGCGCAGCCCCTCGGCGGTCGCCGAGGAAATGCGCCAGCTCAAGGACCGGTATCGGCCCGATCACCTTTGGTTTGCCGACGACATCTTCGGCATGAGCGAAAAATGGCTGCGAGACTTTGCCGACGAGGTCGAGCGCAACGACGCGGTGATTCCCTTCACGATGCAATCGCGCGTGAACCTGATGTCGGTCCCGGTAGCCGAGGCCCTGCAGCGGGCCGGCGCGGAGGAAGTCTGGCTGGGAGTGGAAACCGGTTCGCAGCGGATTCTCGATGAGATGGACAAAGGAACGCGGGTGGAGGCGGCGCGCGCCGCGACGCGCAATCTGAAAAGCCACGGCATCCGCGCCTGCTGGTTTCTCCAGCTCGGCTACCCGCCGGAGGACTGGCACGACATCCTGCTGACCCGCAACCTGGTGCGCGAGGAAGCGCCCGACGACATCGGCGTCTCCGTCGCCTACCCGCTCCCCGGCACGGCATTCCACGAGCGGCTCGTGGCGGACCTCGGACCGCAACGGAACTGGCAGGACACCGACGATCTGGCGATGCTGTTTCGCGGCGCGTTCGACACGGCATTC
Source organism: uncultured Altererythrobacter sp. (assembly GCA_946885545.1). Next base: position 2,639 of record CAMPGP010000209.1, on the reverse strand, counting down.
TACCGCGAAGTTCGCGACACGCTCCACGCCGAGACGCCGTCGGGCAGATTCGACGACGCGCGCTGGGCGGAGCTGGGCCGACGCGCCGCGCGGCACCGCCAGGCCGAAGCGAAAATGCGAGCCTAGGATGACGAGCGCAGCGCTTCCCCAGGCGATCGAGCGGTTCGGGCGCGATTATGCCGCCCAGCGCCGGGAGGAAGGACGGGGGTTCACTGGCGCCGATCTGCTGGCCCTGCCCTATCTCGCCACCGGGCCGCTGGCGCGCGAATGGACGGTGCGGGCGCGAACGTTCGAGGCGTTCCTCGAGCTCCTCGTTCGGCCGATGGCCCGCCGGCTCGAGCGACCGCTGAGGGTGCTCGATCTCGGGGCGGGGAACGGCTGGTTGTCGTTTCGCCTCGCGGCAGAAGGGCACGCTTGCACGGCGATCGACATTCGCGACGATCGCGTCGACGGCCTGGGCGCCGGCGACGACCTCGTGCGTCGTCACGCCTTCGAGCGTTGCGTCGCATCGTTCGACGACCTTCCCTTGCCCGATCGCGCGGCGGACATCGTCGCCTTCAACGCCTCGCTCCACTATGCCATCGATCTCGGCTCCGTGCTCGCGGAGGCGGCCAGGTGCCTGCGGCCGGGCGGCACCATGGCCGTTCTGGACAGCCCGTTCTACGCTTCGCCGGCGGACGGCGAGGCGATGGTCGCCGAGAAGCATCGCACTGCGGCAGGGCGCTTCGGCGCGAGGGCCGAAGCGCTCCTGTCGCTAAGCCACATCGAATACCTCACCCGCGAGCGGCTGGCGGAGGCTTCCGCCCCGCTCGGCCTGGCCTGGCGCCGGCACCGCGTCCGCTATCCGCTGTGGTATGAGCTGCGTCCCGTGATGGCCGCGCTGCGCGGCGCGCGACCGCCGTCGCGCTTCGACTTCTGGACCGCCGAGCTTCCGTTTCGCCCGGCCGCGCCGAGGTAGATCGGCATGGCGGACATCCTGCTCACCCACGGCTACTTCCTGCTCGAGGACGAGAAAGAGCGGAAGATCATGAAGCCCTATCCGCCGCTCGGGCTGCTTTACCTCTCGGCCTATCTGCGCCGCGCGGGCTTCGACACCGAAATCCACGACAGCACGTGGAGCTGCCAGTCCGATCTTTTTGCGCGGCTGGCCTCCGAGCCCGGCGGCGTGCTGGGCATTTACACCAACCTGATCACCCGCGCGAACGTGCTCGCCATCGTGGCCGAGGCCAGGCGGCACGGGTGGACCGTGGTCCTGGGCGGGCCCGAAAGCGCCAACTACCCCGCCGAATACCTCGCTCACGGCGCCGACGTCGTCGTCGTCGGCGAGGGCGAGGAGACGCTGGCCGAGCTGCTGCCCGCGCTGGCGCACAAGGGACCTCACCGGTTGCACGGCATCGCTGGCGCCATTTTCCGCGACGAGGCCGGCCAGGTCGTCACCAACCCCGCCCGGCCCCAGATCGCCGATCTCGACAGCCTTCCCTGGCCCGACCGCGAACGGATCGACCTGCCGCGTTACGTCGACGCGTGGCGCAGCCACCACGGGATGGGCAGCGTGAACCTGATCACCGCGCGCGGCTGCCCGTACAAGTGCAACTGGTGCTCGCATGCGGTGTTCGGATACTCGTATCGCCGGCGCAGCTTCGTCGATTGCGCGGACGAGCTGCAGCACATTCACGAGACTTACCGGCCCGACCAGGTCTGGTATTCGGACGACGTCTTCACGATCAACCACAAGTGGCTGTTCAACTACGCCGCCGAGCTGAAGCGGCGCGGCCTCAGGCTGCCGTTCGAGACGATCTCGCGCGCCGATCGGATGATGAAGGAGGAAGTGCTCGAGACGCTCGCGGAAATGGGCTGCTACCGCATCTGGATCGGCGCCGAGAGCGGCAGCCAGCGGGTGCTCGACGCGATGCAGCGCGGCGTCACCGTCGAGCAGATCGAATGGGCCACCAAGGCCGCCCAGCGCTACGGCATCGAGGTCGGCATGTTCCTGATGTGGGGCTACGAAGGCGAAGAGGTCGCTGACATCGAAGCGACCGTCGAGCAGGTCAAGAAATGGAACCCCGACGTGTTCCTGACGACCGTTTCCTACCCGATCAAGAACACGCCCTATTTCGCGAAAGTCGCCGATCGGGCGATCCTGACGAAAGACTGGAGCACGGCGACCGATCGGGACTACCTGATCGCCGGACGGCACTCGCGCGGCTATTACGCGCATGCCGACGATCTGTTGCGCAGCGAAGTGGCGGCGCATCGGCTCGCGGCGGTGAATGCCACCGACGCGGCGGCGCACCGTCTGGCGGCGCGCAAAGCGCGTGACGGCCTCCAGGCCACGGCGCACGAGCACGAGGTGCGCGCATGATCCACGCCTCGCCCTTCGACGCGTTGGCCGACGACTACGACAGCTCGTTCACGCGGAGCACAATCGGACAGCACCTGCGATCCGCGGTCTGGCGGCGGCTCGATGCGTCGTTCGAGCCCGGGGACCGGGTGCTCGAACTGAACTGCGGCACCGGCGAGGACGCGCTCCGGCTGGCGCGCCGCGGCGTGCGGGTGCTGGCGACCGACAATTCCCCACGCATGCTCGCGGCGACCCTTGCGAAAGTCGAGCTCGCCGGACTGGCCCGGGCGGTCGATGT
>CAMPGP010000208.1 GCA_946885545.1 uncultured Altererythrobacter sp. | reverse complement strand
GCGACGCGCATGCTCGAGGACATCGGCCATGCCTTCGCCGACGGCGAGCCGGTCTACGACACCACATTCGAGAACGTGCAGGCGGGCCTGCGCACCGATTACCTGTTCCGCCTCGCGGGCCAGCATTCGGGCTTCGTGATCGGGACCGGCGACCTCAGCGAACTCGCGCTCGGCTGGTGCACTTACGGCGTCGGCGACCAGATGAGTCACTACGCGGTCAACGCGGGCGTGCCCAAGACGCTGATCCAGTACCTGATCCGCTGGACAACTACGACAAGCCAGTTCGATCCCGAGACGGACGCCGTGCTCGAAGCGATCCTCGCCACAGAGATCAGCCCCGAGCTCGTCCCGCCGGGCGCGGACGGCGAGATTCAGTCGACCGAAAGCGTGATCGGGCCTTACGAGCTCAACGACTTCTTCCTCCACCACACGATTCGCTGGGGCCACAGCCCGAGCCATATCGCCTTCCTCGCCTGGCACGCATGGCGCGACGCGCAGCAGGGTATATGGCCGGTCGACTTCCCCGAGCATGCGAAGAATCAGTACGACCTGCCTACCATCGCGAAGTGGCTGGAGAACTTCCTCAAGCGGTTCTTCGAATTCAGCCAGTTCAAGCGCAGCGCGCTGCCCAACGGGCCCAAGGTCAGCGCGGGCGGTGCGTTGAGCCCGCGCGGCGACTGGCGCGCGCCGAGCGATGCGGTGGCCGACGTCTGGATCGAGGAACTGCGGCGGGCGCTACCGCCGCTCGGGGAGTAAGAGTGTCCCCAGCGAGCGTGGGTCTTCTCGTGCTGTGCAACGTCGTCTGGGCGCTCAACGTCGTCGTCAGCAAGCTCGCGGTGGACGATCTCGGCATGCCGCCGCTCGCCTATGCCTTCGCGCGCTCGCTGCTGGTCATGCTCATGCTGCTGCCATTCCTGCGCCCGGTGCCGAGAGGGCTCGGCAAGATCCTCCTCGTCGGTCTCACGATCAGCGGCGGCTCGTTCGCGCTGCTGTTTATGGGGTTGGAGACCGCGAGCCCCGCGGCGACGGGCGTGGTCAGTCTCTCGGGCGCGCCGCTCACCGTGCTGTTCGCGATCCTTTTCCTCGGCGAGCAGGTGCGCTGGCGCCGTGGCCTCGGCATCGCGCTGACGTTCGCGGGCGTGCTCGTCTCGGTCATGGGCGAGGGGGCGCTGGAAATGGGCACAGGGCTGCTGCTGGTGTTCGCCTCGGCACTGGTCGGCGCGCTGGGCTCGGTTTTCGTCAAGCGGCTCGAAATATCCTCGCTCCGCCTACAGGCCTGGGCCGCGGTGGCATCGAGCGTGGTGCTGCTGCCGCTCTCGATCGGGCTGGAAAGCGGTCAGACCGGCGCGCTCGCCGCGGACCCGCTCGCCATCGCAGGCTGCCTCGTATTCGCCAGCCTCGTCGTCTCGGTCGGCGCACATACCGTCTATTTCCGCATGCTCAAGGAACACGACACGAACCTCGTCGTGCCGCTCACGCTGCTCACCCCGCTGTTCACGATCGCGCTCGGCGCCTGGCTTACCGGCGATCCGGTCGGGCCGCGGCTGCTCGTGGGCGGGGCGATCGCGATCGCGGGGGTGGCGATTATCCTCGTTCGTCCGAGCGAAACCTTCACCAAGCGCTTCCTCGTGCGCAGCCGCCTCTGACGCGCGGCACCAAACCGGGGTAGTATCGTTTCGATTCGAGACCCGATACAAGGACAGCCATGCCGCGCATCGCCAGAATCGCCACCGCGGTCCCCGACCTCGACTTCGAGCAGGACTATCGCCGCTGGGCGCTGCGCCAGCTTGGCGGCAAGCGCGAAGCGCAGCTTTACGAGCGCATGGCGCAGCGCTCGGGGATCGAGCACCGCTGGTCCGTCCTCTCGCCCGAAGATGCCAAGCTCGAACTGGGCGAAGGGCTCTACGGCGCCGACGATCCGCCCGGCACCGCGCAGCGCATGGCGATCTACGCCGAGGCCGCGCCCGCGCTGGCGCTGAAGGCGATCGAGGGGCTGGGCGATCTGGGCACGGTCACGCACATCGTCGTCGCCAGCTGCACTGGCTTCGTCGCGCCGGGGATCGATCAGATCATCGCCCGCCGTCTCGGGCTGGCGGACGACGTCGAACGCGTGCTGGTCGGCTTCATGGGATGCTACGCCGCGGTCACCGCGCTCAGGACGGCGCGGCATATCGCCCGGTCGGAGCCGCAGGCGCGCGTGCTGGTGGTCACGGTCGAGCTTTCGACGCTCCACCATCAGGACGAGATGGACATCGAGCCGCTGCTGATGGGCGCGCAGTTCGGCGACGGCGCGGCGGCGGCGCTCGTGACGGGCGAGGGCGAGGGTCTGGAGATGCGCGGCGGCATCTCCGCCGCGCTGGAGGACAGCGAGGAACTCATCACCTGGCGCATTGGCGACACTGGCTTTCACATGCGGCTTTCGGGCGAAGTGCCGGGGCGCATTGCGACCGCCTTGGCCGACGATGCCGTTCGCGCGCGGATCACGGGCGGCGAACCGGTCGAAAGCTTCGCCGGCTGGGCGGTCCACGCGGGCGGCCGCTCGATCCTCGATGCGGTGGAGAAAGGGCTCGGTCTCGATCTCCACGCGCTCGACCATTCGCGCGAGGTGCTGCGCAATTGCGGCAACATGTCGTCCTCAACGCTGATGTTCGTGCTCGCGCGGCTGATCCGCGAGAAGCCCGCGAAGGGCGTCGCGCTGGCCTTCGGGCCGGGCCTCGCGATGGAAGGCTTCTGCTTCGGCTGGGTGGATGCTGGCTGAGCGCGCCATCGCCTACGAGTTGATGGACGATCCGTCGCTCGACGCCGCGACCTACACGAACGTGCTGCACGATCTGGCGCAGGTGAACACGATGACCATGGCGCGGCGACCGACGCTCGCCTTCCTCAATCGGGCGGTGGGCCGCCGCAAGCGCTTCCGCCTGCTCGACGTCGGCTACGGGGACGGGGACATGCTGCGCACGATCGCGCGCTGGGCGCAGCGGTGCGGAATCGCCGCAGAACTCGTCGGGATCGACCTCAACCCGCGCAGCCACGCCGCCGCACGCGACGCGACCTCCGCCGATCTCTCGATCGACTATCGCACCGGCGACTATGCCGATCTCGCTGGCGAGGGGTGGGACTGCGTGATCTCCAGCCTCGTCGCGCACCACATGACGCGCGAACAGCTCGTCGCCTTCCTGCGCTTCATGGAGGCGGAAGCGCGCGCCGGGTGGCTGGTCAACGACCTCCACCGCCATGGTTTCGCCTATACCGGCTGGCCGCTTCTCGCGGGGCTGATGCGCTGGCACTCGATCGTGCGCCACGACGGGCACCTGTCGATCGCGCGATCCTACCGCCCGCGCGAATGGCCTCCGTTGCTCGCCGAGGCGGGGGTCAAGGGCGCGCGCGTCTTCCGGGCTTTTCCGTTCCGCCTCTGCGTCGAGAAGCTGCGCTGACCGCGCCGATCGTCCTCGGCGCCGGGCCCGCGGGCAGTGCCGCCGCGATCCTTCTCGCGCGCGGCGGTGCGGCGCCCGTGCTGATCGACCGCGATGCCGAAGTGGGCGACGCGCTATGCGGCGGGTTCATGTCGTGGCGCACCGATTCCGCCTTGCGCGAACTCGGGGTCGACGTGGCGGCGCTCGGCGCACAGCGGGTGGACCGGCTCGCGCTGTTCGCGGGCGCGACCCGCGCCGAAGCGTCGCTGCCCGAACCCGCCTGGGGGCTTTCGCGCCACGCGCTCGACTCCGCGCTTCGACGCCTCGCCATCGAAGCGGGCGCCCAACTGGAGATCGATCGCGCGCGTCATGTGGCGCCGGGTATCGTCGAGGGCGAGCGCCACGATTGGCGCTCCGACACGATCTTCCTCGCCACCGGAA
>CAMPGP010000207.1 GCA_946885545.1 uncultured Altererythrobacter sp. | reverse complement strand
ATCTTCTCGGCTTCGGACAGTTCGCGGCCCGAACCGAGCGCCTCGCTGTCGACCAGCATCGACCACTCGCCACTCTCGCGGTCGTAGCCCCACAGGTCGTAGCGGTCCTTGTCGTCCTCGCGGTTGCGCAGCAGCGTGAGATAGCGGCCGTCGGGCGAAAGCTTCGCGCCACGCGGGCTCGGCCCGTCGAGACCGGGGCTGGCAAAGACGCGTTCGAATGTCAGTTCGCCGCTCACGGCCGGATCCTCCTTCGCAACTTCGGTCTGGGCGGCGGCAGGCATGGCATGGAGTGCCGGTGCCAGCGCGATGGCGGCGGCATAAGTAAGCAAGCGCAAAAGGAATCTCCCCGAACTTTCGTTCGCCGGGTGATGGCGGTCATAGCGCCGCGCGGCAAGCCTCGGCCCGTCCCCGCAACGAGAAAGGGCGCCCCGACCAAAGCCGGAGCGCCCTTCTCGAATTCATTCGCCAGCAGGCGGAGCGCTTACTTCGCGACGTTCTCGCGGCGCTCGGCGATGCGGGCGCGCTTGCCGGTGCGGCCGCGCAGGTAGTAGAGCTTGGCGCGACGCACCACGCCGCGGCGAACCACGGTGATGCTGTCGACGATCGGCGAGTAGAGCGGGAACACGCGCTCCACGCCTTCGCCGAAGCTCATCTTGCGCACGGTGAAGTTCGAACCCATACCGCGGTTCGAACGGGCGATCACCACGCCTTCGAAATTCTGGACGCGCTCGCGCGTACCTTCGATGACCTTCACGCCGACGCGCAGAGTGTCGCCGGCACGGAAATCGGGAATGTCCTTCCCGAGGTTCTCGATGGCTTCCGCCTCGAGCTGCTGAATCAGGTTCATTGACCCTGGTCCCTATCTTTTCGCCGCGCGCCAGAGGCAGGTCGGTCCCGAGCGCCACCGTGGCGCTCCCAAAGGTCCGGCCTGCGTGACCGTGTGTCTTCTTCGCTGCGTGCCTTGCGCCACGCCGCGATCTTCGCATGATCCCCCGATCGCAGCACTTCGGGGATCGTGCGCCCTTCCCATTCCTGAGGTCGGGTATATTGCGGGTACTCGAGAAGCCCTTCCTCGAAGGATTCCTCGGCTCCGCTCGAAGGCGCGCCCATTACGCCGGGAAGCAGGCGAATGCAAGCATCGAGAATCGCCAGCGCGGCGGGCTCTCCGCCCGAGAGCACGACATCGCCGAGACTGACCTGCTCGATCTCCGGTCGGGCCTCGAACAGGCGCTCGTCGAAGCCTTCGAACCGGCCGCACAGGATCACGACGCCCGGCCCTTCCGCGAGTGCGCGAATGCGCTGCTGCGCGATCGGTGTCCCGCGAGGCGTCATGGCGAGAATCGGGCGGCCCGGCGCGACGCTGTCGAGCGCCGCCGCGAGCACGTTAGCCTTGAGCACCATGCCCGCGCCGCCGCCTGCCGGGGTATCGTCGACGGTCCGGTGCCGGTCGGTCGCGAACTCGCGGATCTGCACCGCTTCGCACGCCCAGTCCCCCCGCTCCAGCGCGCGCCCGGCGAGCGAAACACCGAGCGGCCCGGGAAACATCTCGGGATAGAGCGTCAGGATGGTGGCGGCGAAGGTCATTCGTCGGCACCCGTGCCGCTCAGCCGGTCAGCAAAGTCCCGCGCCGCTCCGTAGAGCACCAGCGAGCAGGATGCGGCGACCACCCAGAACCAGAATGTCTGCACCATCCACAAGACCGCGAGAATCCCGTCTCCGACCTCATCGCCGGTAGCCTCACCAGGCAGGATTGCAGAAGAAACAAACGCCAACACTGCCATTGCCAGGAACAAGCCCCCTGCGCGATCCCACCCGCCACGTCGGGTAATCAGGCATGCAGCGACCAGACATACGAATGATACCGGAATCCCGGCAAGCGGCACGACGAGCAGCAGGTTCATCGTCAAGAGTCCTAGCGGCAGACGGGCAAAGCTTCCAGCGGGCACTTAGCTCGGCCTTTTGCGTTGAAACGCCGATGGACGACTGCATCATCATCGGCGCCGGTCCGGCTGGCCTTACCGCCGCAATCTATCTCGCGCGCTATCATCTTTCGATCCGCCTGTTCGACTGCGGCACCAGCCGTGCGGCGTGGATCCCCTGTACCCACAATCATGCGGGCTATCCCGACGGGATCGCAGGCAAGGAACTGCTCCGGCTCATGCGGGAGCAGGCGCGCAAGTACGGCGCGGTGCGCGAGGAAAAGCGGGTCGAGCATCTGGCGAAGACAGGCGACCATTTTACCGTGGGTACCGACAGCGGCACCTACACCGCGCGCACGGTTTTGCTGGCCACCGGCGTCGTGAATCGTCGGCCAGAGGCACTCGACGGCGATCTTCACGACGAGGCCTTGTCGCGCGGTTTGCTGCGCTATTGCCCGGTCTGCGACGGTTATGAGGTGACCGACCGCAAGGTCGCGGTGCTGGGCACGGCCGACCACGGTACGGCCGAAGCACTCTTCCTCCGAGGATACACCGCGGACCTGACGCTGGTCTGCCCGCACGGCGATCACGAGCTTGAAAGCGAATGTTCAAGTAAACTTGAGGATTCGGGCGTCGCTGTTGTTTCCGGCCCTTGCGGCGGGTTCGCGATAGAGGGCGACCGGCTCGCTTTCGACACGGCTGCGGGGCGAATGGCCTTCGACAGCGTCTATCCCGCACTCGGCACCACGGTGCGCTCCGAACTCGCCGAAATGGCCGGCGCGAAGACGAGTGAGGAAGGGTGCATCGTGGTGGGCGACCATCTGGAGACCACCGTGCCCGGCCTGTTCGCGGCGGGCGACGTCGTGGTCGGCCTCGACCAGATCAGCCATGCGATGGGCCAGGCCGGCGTGGCCGCGACGACGATCCGCAACCACCTCGCCAAGGAACGGCCGATCAGGCGGTGATCCGCCGCACTACCTAGTCGAAAGTCGAGCTGTCGAACCGCATCAGTCGGTCGAGCCGTCGAGTTGCAAAGTAGGCGATCGGCGAGCCGATGACTGCACCCGAAATGAGCAGGATTACGCCGAGTGTGGCTAGGACTTCCCACGCAGGCGTGTCCAGCAGTGCGAAGGGAGCGAACAGCAGGAGGCACGCCCCTGGCCCGCCCAGCGCGGCGATCAGCACCTTGCGCCTGAGTGGCTGTGCCCTAGCGCCGAAGGCGACCAGCAGGACCGTTGCAAGCGTGGCCATCCCGAATAAGAACGACATTACGAGTACTATCGCGATCCCTTCGACCATGGGCCCGTTTCTAGACCTCGGCGAAGGCCTCCGTCACCACCAGGCGGGATTCGTTCCACGACGGGATCGCGTCGGGGATCAGCGGGACCATGAATTTCTTCCCGTCGGGCTTTTCGATCTCGATCAGGTCGGTCGCACCGTAGTTCTCGACCGCCACCACCTTTCCGACGGGTTCGTCGGCTTCGGTCACGACCGGAAGGCCGAGCAGGTCGGCGTGGTAGTACTCGCCCTTGGCCAGCGGGGGGAGCGCCGTGCGCGGGACGGTCAGCGCGGTGCCGCGCAGGCGCTCCGCGGCGCTGCGGTCGGGCACTTCGGCGAAGCGGGCTACCGCTCCGCCCTTGTTGTCGCTGCGGACTTTCGACAGCGTCAGGGCGCCGTCGTTGAAGCTCTTGTGCGGCTTGAGGCCATCGAGCCCTTCGCCGAAAAGCTTCAGGCGGACTTCGCCCGCCACGCCGTGCGCGCCGATGACGGCGGCGAGCGTGACGGGCTTGTCCGACATCGGAGCGGCTTAGCCTTCCGACTTTTCTTCGGTCGCTTCCTCGGCGGGAGCTTCCTCTGCCGGGGTTTCCTCGGCGGGAGCTTCTTCCGCTGCAGCTTCCTCGGCCGGAGCTTCGGCGGCGGCCTTGGCTTCTTCCTCGG
>CAMPGP010000206.1 GCA_946885545.1 uncultured Altererythrobacter sp. | reverse complement strand
ACGATGGGCGAGATGGGGCACTGGTTCGTCGAGCATTTCGGGCTCGACGTGGACTACCGCGTGATCGAAATGGACGGTTGGCAGCCTGACGGGCCGGGTCATGGCTGGCCGGTCGACCGCGTGTGGATCAACCCGAGCCCCAACGCGGCGAACGTCAATATGGCGCGCGCCTACGCCGGCACGGTGATGCTCGAAGGCACGACGCTGAGTGAGGGGCGCGGCACGACACGGCCGCTCGAAGTGCTGTTCGGTGCGCCCGATCTCGATGCGGCGGCGGTGCATGCGGAGATGGCACGTGTCGCGCCCGAGTGGCTGGCAGGCTGCGCGTTGCGCGAATGCTGGTTCGAGCCGACCTTCCACAAGCACGCGGGCACACTGTGCAGCGCGCTGATGATCCATGCCGAAGGGCGGTTCTACGATCACGCGGCATTTCGCCCCTGGCGGCTCCAGGCGCTGGCATTCAAGGCGATCCGCAACCTGCATCCCGGCTACGATCTTTGGCGCGACTTTCCCTACGAGTATGAGCTCGAACGGCTCGCGATCGACGTGATCAACGGCGGGCCGGGATTGCGCGAATGGGTCGACGACGCACACGCGAAGCCGGGCGATCTCGACCGGCACGCCGCTTCGGACGAGGCGCACTGGCGCGACGAGATCGCGCCCTTGCTTCGATATTCCTGATCGTCGCTTGACGCAGACCCGCCACTGCTGAAGGTTCGCTGCATGCGACGGGCATACCCGCGCTTGGAGAGAGGGTCGGAAATGGCGACAGCGGCAGATACGAATTCCACCACGCAGCGCTCTGTGCGCGCCACGCTGTGGATCCTGCTGATCGTCTACATTTTCAATTTCATCGATCGCCAGATCGTCAATATCCTGGCCGAGCCGATCGCGCTCGAGCTGGGGCTCAGCGACACGCAGATCGGGCTGATGACGGGGCTGGCGTTCGCTCTGTTCTACACCGCGCTGGGCCTGCCGATCGCCCGCTATGCCGACCGCCCGACGACCAACCGACCGCGCCTGATCGCGATCGCGCTTGCGACCTGGTCGGCGATGACGGCGCTTTGCGGTGTGGCGACGAACTTCGTCCAGCTGCTGCTCGCCCGGATCGGTGTCGGGGTGGGCGAAGCGGGATGCACGCCCCCCGCGCATTCGCTCATCAGCGACATCGTGCCGCCCGAACGGCGCAGCTCCGCTTTGGCGTTCTACGCGCTCGGCATTCCCATCGGTACCTTGCTGGGGATGATGATCGGCGGGCTGCTGGCCGACTGGGTCGGGTGGCGCAAGGCGTTCCTGATCGTCGGCCTGCCCGGCATCGTGCTGGCGCTGGTGGTCCACTTCATGCTGCGCGACCCGCGCCAGCGGCTCGCAAGCACGGAGCAGGCCCGGACCGCCTCCACGCCCGAACTTTCGCTGTGGGCGGCGGTGCGTTCGGTGATGGGCTCGCGCGCCTTCGTGCTGCTGCTCGCGGCCGGTTCGACCGCCTCGTTCCTGGCCTACGGCAAGACGACGTGGACGACGATCTTCTTCCAGCGCACGCACGAGCTGACGCCGGGCGAGGTCGGGTTCTGGTTCGGAGTGATCAACGGCGCGGCGGGTATCTTCGGAACATGGCTCGGCGGCTACCTCGCCGACCGGTTCGGAGCGAAGAACCGCCGCCATGTGCTGACCGCGCCGGCGATCGCGATGGCCGTGGCCGCGCCGATCGCGTTCCTCGCCTATCAGGCGAGCACGTGGCAGGTCGCGCTGGTGCTGCTGATCGTGCCGACGCTGTGCAACTCGCTCTACTGCGGCCCGACCTATTCCGCCGCGCAGGGCCTGGTGCCGCTGCGCGCGCGGGCGATCGCCGCGGCGGTGGTGCTGTTCTTCCAGAACCTGATCGGGCTCGGGCTGGGGCCGCTGTTCTTCGGGATGCTGTCCGACATGCTGCAGCCCAGCTATGGCGAGGAAAGCGTGCGCTATGTCCTCTACGGCGCGGCGTTTCTCGGGCTGATCCCGGCGTTCTTCTTCTGGCGCTGCAGCCTGCGGCTCGACGAGGAGCTGGACAGGAAGGGCTAAGCCCTAGTTCGCCTTGTGGAGCATGGCGTCGTGCTCGGGGGCGAGCGGCAGTGGCCGAATGTCCGACGCATCGCCGTGCATCTGCATGACTGCGCAGCCATCGACCCGCTTGTCGACCGCGGCGATCATGTAGGGGCGCTCAGGACTTGCGGGCAGGTTTTCGAGCCGAGGATAGCCGCTCGCTTGGCGCACCAGCTCGATCCGGTCGCGGCACGGCGCCTCGTCGCGACGTTCGAGACGCGATGCGATCAACTCGGGCGCCGGGCAGCCTTCGGGATTGAAAACCGGGACTGTCCCCTCGCAAGGAACATAGGCGGGCGGCAGCGGCGTGGGCGGGGCAATATCGTCGGGCGCGGCGAGGCTTGCGGTCGCGGCGAGCGGAAGCAGCATCCAGTGCATGGCGTCGTCTCCTCCGCTGCGGAGCCTAGCGCAGATCGCCCTCCGGCTCAACTCGGGCGTCTCCGAGTGCGCGGATGGGCTGGACGAGGCTGACGAGCACAAAGCTGATCAGCATCAGCAGGAACCAGCTGCCGAGCTTGGCGAGGCCGACCATATGCCACCCGTCCTCCTGCCCCGGATATGTCCATGCGCGCGCGAAAGTGCCGATGTTCTCGGCGAACCAGATGAACAGCGCGACGAGGAAGAAGCCGAGCAGCAGGGGCATCCAGCGGTGGGCGCGCCAGTTGCGGAAATGGATGCGGGTGCGCCAGAAAAGCAGCGCGGTCGCGGCGAACAGCGCGATCCGGATATCGGGCAACCAGTGATGCGCGAAGAAGTTGACGTAGATCGCCGCGGCGAGCGCGTAGGTAGCCCAGCGCGGCGGATAGTTCGTGTAGCGAAAGTCGAAGATGCGCCACACGCGCGCGATGTAGCTGCCGACCGCGGCATACATGAAACCCGAGAACAGCGGCACTTCGCCGATCCGCAGCAGGCTGGGCTCGGGATATATCCATGACCCGGCGGCGGTCTTAAACAGCTCCATCACGGTGCCGACGATATGGAAGATCAGGATGACTTTCGCCTCGCCCCAGGTCTCGAACCGGAAGGCGAGCATCGCCGCCTGGGTCGCCAGCGCCGCGAGCGTGAGGAAGTCGTAGCGCGCGAGCGGCGCATCGGCCGGATAGAGGAAATGCGTGCCGAGCAGCAGTGCCAGCATCAGCCCGCCGAACAGGCACGCCCATCCCTGCTTGAACCCGAACAGCAGGAATTCGTAGAGCCACAGCCGCCAGTCCGACCCCGGATCGAACCGCTCGAGGCGAAGGCGGATCGCCTCGAACCGGGTGTGTCTCAAGCGCTCACCCCTGCTTGCGGCTCAATTCGCGCATCGCGTCGTCGAGGCCGTCGAGGGTGAGGGGGTACATCCGGTCGTTGACCAGTTGCCTGAGCAGTCTGGTCGATTGCGAATAGCCCCACTGCTTCTCCGGCACGGGATTGAGCCACACGGTCGCTGGATAGGTGTTGGTGACGCGGTGCATCCAGGTCGCGCCCGCTTCCTCGTTCATGTGCTCGACGCTGCCGCCGGGGTGGGTCACCTCGTAAGGGCTCATCGCGGCATCGCCGACGAAGATCACCTTGTAGTCGTGGCCGTACTTGTGGAGCACGTCCCAGGTCTTGGTGCGTTCCTGCCAGCGGCGGCGGTTGTCCTTCCACACGCCTTCGTAGAGGCAGTTGTGGAAGTAGAAGAATTCGAGGTTCTTGAACTCGGCGGTGGCGGCGCTGAACAGCTCCTCGACCAGTTTGACGAACGGGTCCATCGAGCCGCCGACGTCGAGGAACAGCAGCAGCTTCACCGCATTGTGC
>CAMPGP010000205.1 GCA_946885545.1 uncultured Altererythrobacter sp. | reverse complement strand
AGTCATGTATTCTCTCCTTGCAGAGAGCACGCGCGGCGTTGGGACCGCGTGGCCCACTCGCGGCAATAAAGTTGCGCTGCGGCGAGTCAAGCATGCATAGGATTGCATCGACGGGGCGGACGGCATTTGCGTCGCGCCGCCTCTCGCCAAGCGCGCGGCGCGGCCTTATGGCCAGCCGCAACATGCAGACCGCAGACCTTCGCATCGCCCTTTTCAGCGGCAACTACAATTACGTCCGCGACGGTGCGAACCAGGCGCTGAACCGGCTGGTGGGCTATCTGCTGCGTCAAGGCGCGGCGGTGCGGGTGTATGCTCCGATGGTCGAGCAGCCGGCTTTCGCGCCGACGGGTGATCTGGTCGGCGTTCCGAGCGTGGCGATCCCCGGCCGTTCGGAATACCGCTTCCCGCTGGGTCTGTCGAAGGCGAACCTGGCCGACCTGGAAGCGTTTGCGCCGAACGTCGTGCACACATCGTCTCCGGACTCGACGGCGCACGCAGCCATGCGCTGGGCGCGAGGGCACGGCGTACCCGTGCTGGCCTCGGTCCACACGCGTTTCGAGACCTATCCGCGCTATTATGGCCTCGGGTTCACCGAACCGCTGCTAGAGGCCATCATCCGCCGGTACTACAACCGCTGCGACGCGCTTGTCGCGCCGTCGCAGAGCATGATCGACACGCTGCGCGAGCAGCGGATGAACGAAGACATCTCGCTGTGGACGCGCGGCGTCGACCGTACCGTGTTTGCTTCGGACAAGCGCGATCTTGCATGGCGCCGCGAGCTCGGGATCGGCGACGCCGACGTCGCGGTCACCTTCCTCGGCCGGCTCGTCATGGAAAAGGGTCTCGACGTCTTCGCCGATGCGATCGTGGAGCTGCGCAAGCGGCAGGCGCCGCACAAGGTGCTGGTGATCGGCGACGGCCCGGCGCGCGACTGGTTCGAGCGCGCGCTGCCTGGCGGCATCTTCGCCGGGTTCCAGACCGGCGCGGACCTGGGCCGTGCGCTGGCCAGCGGAGACGTGTTCTTCAATCCATCGATCACCGAGACTTTCGGTAACGTCACGCTCGAGGCGATGGCCTGCGGGCTGCCGGTGGTGGCCGCGGGCGCGACCGGCAGCACGAGCCTGGTCCAGGACGGCGAGACCGGGCGTCTCGTACCTCCCGGCGATGCCGCAGCCTTCGCCGAAGCGATCGCACCCTATTGCACCGATGCCGACCTGCGTGCGCGCCACGGCGCTGCGGGCGAGGCGCGCAGCAAGGACTTCGGATGGGACGCGATCAACCAGGCGGTGGCGGATACCTACCTCCGCCTGGTCGAAGCGCGGGCGGGCTAGCTCAGCGCAAGACGCCGCGCTTGCGCATGCTCCAGGCGTACCACAGCAGGAAGAGCGCGATCGCCCAGATCATTGCGGTCTGCGCCACGTTCATCGGAAACGAGACGCTCGCCTCGTAGATCGCGGTCAGCACCAGTCCAAGCAGCGAGACGGCGAACGCCCAGAACGCCATGCCACGCCGAAGCAGGAGCAGGATCGAGCCGAGAAGCGCGCCCCATACGCCGAGCGCCCAGCCGGCATCTGCCCAGACGGGGCTGGTATCGAGCAGCGCGCGAACCTCGGGCGGCGTCTGCGCCATCATCGCGGGATCGCGCATCATGGTCATCGTGTAGATGTAGCAGCCCATGGCGTTCCACAGCAGCGAGAGTACGCCCACTGCCCACAGGTGCCACGGCGCCTTTTCCGAAACGTCCGTCATGTCGATCCCCTCTCCAAGCGACCCGGAGCGAGAATATCACCCTCGCTCCGCGTGCGCCAGCGGGCTCAGGCCTCGCGCCAGTCGAACGCGAGCGGCGCCTCGCGGAAAGCGAAGCGGTCGAGGTGTTCGGCGACGACGCCCTTCAGCACGTCGAGCTGGCCCGGCTCGCTCGCCTCGATCCGGCATTCGAGCGTTTCGGGCTGAGCGGCAAGCGTGAGCACGGCCTCGTCCGCCCAGTTGCCGCTGCGGCCCTCTGCGGGGAAGGTCACGGTTCCGGCATCCTTCGAATAGTCGACCGCGAGATTGTGCGACCAGTGCTTGCACAGCTGCTGGAGGTAGCGCGCGCCGCTGACGGTGGGGACGGAGGCTGTAGCGGCAACCGTCATAGGCGTTCGATCCTTTTCGCCATCTCGTCGATCATATCGACGATTTCGTCGATGGTGTCTTGGTCGAGCTTGCCCGCGCGCGCGCGGTGCTTGAGCACATTGCCCAGGTTGCCCATCGCGCGCCACAGGTGCGGCGAGCGGCCGCGGTGCTCGCGCTCGGCATGCGCGGTGAGGCGTTCGAACAGCGCCTCGACCTCGTCGGCCTTGTCGGCGAGTTCGGCGCGGCCGGCTTCGGTCGCGGCGAAGGCCTTGCGCGGGCTGTCGTCGTCACGTTCCTCGATCATGCCCTCGTCGGCGAGGAGCTGCAGCGTGGGATAGACCGCGCCCGGGCTCGGGGCGTAGTCGCCGCCGGTCATTTCCTCGATCGCCTTGATCAGCTCGTAACCGTGACGGGGCTCGTCGGCGAGGAGCTTGAGCAGTGCCAGCCGCAGCTCGCCTTGCCCGAACATCCGCCCGCGCCTGCGGCTCCGGTTTCCGCCGTCGCCGAAGGGGCCGCCGGGACCGAACGGACCGTCTTCGCCGAAGGGCCCCTTGGGGCCGAACGGGCCGTCGCGTCCGAATGGGCCGTCCGAGCCGAACGCGGCCGCCCAGCGCCGCCCGGCCCGACGCCATTCGCGGCGGGTATCGTTATGATCGCAGTTGATTCGCATGATTGCAGCGCCTTTCTTCAGATACATCACGATATATCTTGGAGCTATCGAAATTCAAGAGGCCTCGCAGCGAGACGTGCAATTTCCTATCTAGCCCGCACAATGGCTGACCTCTTTCCCGATACGATTCCCGAACGATCCGCACCCGACGAGCCGCGCGCCGACGCTCCGCTCGCCGACCGTCTGCGACCGCAGGCGCTGACCGACGTTGTCGGGCAGGAGCACCTGACCGGCCCGGAAGGTGCGATCGGCCGCATGGTCGCGGCGGGCAAGCTGTCGAGCATGGTGCTGTGGGGACCGCCCGGTACCGGCAAGACCAGCACCGCACGCCTGCTGGCCGATGCCGTGGGGATGCGCTTCGTCGCGATCAGTGCGGTGTTCAGCGGCGTCGCCGATCTCAAGAAGGCTTTCGCGGAGGCCGACAAGGCGGCCGAAGCAGGCCAGCGCACGCTGTTGTTCGTGGACGAGATCCACCGTTTCAACCGCGCCCAGCAGGACGGCTTCCTACCCTTCGTCGAGCGCGGCACGGTGACGCTGGTCGGCGCGACGACCGAGAACCCCAGCTTCGAATTGAACGCCGCGTTGCTCAGCCGCGCGCAAGTGCTGATCCTCCACCGGCTCGATGCCGCCGCACTAGGCAAGCTGCTCGACAAGGCCGAGGAGCTCGAAGGCCCGCTCCCCCTCACCGCTGACGCGCGCGAAGCGCTAATCGCCAGCGCCGACGGCGACGGGCGTTTCCTGCTCAATCAGGCCGAGACGCTCTACGCCGCGACCATCGACGCTCCGCTCGATCCTGCGGGCCTTGGCAATTTCCTCCAGCGCCGCGTGGCGGTCTACGACAAGGATCGCGAGGGGCACTACAACCTGATTTCCGCGTGGCACAAATCGCTGCGCGGATCGGACCCGCAGGCCGCACTCTACTACATGGCGCGGATGCTGGTGGCGGGCGAGGAGCCGCTGTTCGTCCTGCGCCGGCTGGTGCGCGCGGCGGTGGAGGACATCGGCCTCGCCGACCCGCAGGCGCTGGTCCAGTGCCTCGCGGCGAAGGATGCCTACGACTTCCTCGGCAGCCCCGAGGGCGAGCTCGCGATCGTGCAGGCGTGCCTCTATTGCGCCACCGCGCCCAAGTCGAACGCCGCCT
>CAMPGP010000204.1 GCA_946885545.1 uncultured Altererythrobacter sp. | reverse complement strand
GAACACGACCGGCTCTTCGCGCTGTTTGCCGCCGCCGACGAGAAGGACCTGGAGCTCAACCCGCTCTCGGCGCTGTTCCGCGGCGACATGCGCTACGCCGACCGTCTCGGCGATTTCCTGACCGACGAATACAACGCCGAGAGCGTCGCCAATGCGCAGGCCAACCTCGCCAGGCTGGAGGCGATCGATCGCGAGGCGCTGAACCCGACCGACCGGATCGCCTACGACGTGTTCGAATACAACCAGCGCGAGACGCTCAAGGGCTTCTCGCCCGCGATCCTCTCGGTCACCGAGGTGCGCCCGGTCAATCATTTCTCCGGCTTCCACACCTTCTATCCGACCTTCGCCAGTGGCGAGGGGACTGCGCCGTTCAAGACGATCGAGGATTACGAAAACAACCTGAAGCGTCACGCCGAATACGTCGCACTGACCGATCGCGCGATCGCCAAGTTCCGTGAGGGCGAAGCTGCCGGAATCTACGAAACGAAGCTCACCATCGGCAACGTCATCGAGCAACTCGATACCCAGCTCGCGCTGCCGCTCGAGGAATCGCCGCTCTGGGGGCCGGTGACAATGCTCCCCGAGAGCTTCTCGGCCGCCGACAAGACGCGGCTGACCGCCGAGTATCGCACGTCGGTCGAAGCCATAAACGCCGCGCATACCCGT
Source organism: uncultured Altererythrobacter sp. (assembly GCA_946885545.1). The sequence continues at coordinate 3,280 of CAMPGP010000204.1, read as the reverse complement.
CTGCGCGACTATCTGCGCGACCAGTATCTGCCCAAGGCGCGCGATACCGTCGGCCTCTCGCAGATGAAGGGCGGCCAGGCGCTCTACGAATACATGATCGAGAGCACGACGACGCTCCCGCTCACCGCCGACGAACTGCACCGCACTGGGCTCGCGGAAGTGGAGCGGATCAAGTCCGGGATGGAGGAGATCAAGGCCGAAGTCGGCTTCGACGGCACGCTGAACGAATTCTTCGACTACGTCCGCACCGATCCGAAGTTCAAGCCGGAGAGCCGCGAGGCCTTGACGCAGAACTACTACGATATCGGCAGGCAGGTGGACGCCAGGATCGGCGACTATTTCTCGCTCGTCCCCAAGACCCCGCTCGAGATCAAGCCCTACGAGCCATTCCGGGAGAAGTTCGAGGCCGGCGGATCGTACATGTCGGGATCGCCCGACGGTTCGCGCCCGGGCGTATTCTATTTCAACGCCTACGACCTGCCGAGCCGGCTGACGACGGGCAACATGACGCTCTACCTCCACGAAGGCGCGCCGGGCCACCATTTCCAGATCAGCCTGGCGCAGGAAAACGAGGCGCTGCCCGCCTTCATGCGTTTCGGCGGCAACACCGCCTATGTCGAGGGATGGGCGCTTTATGCCGAGACGCTCGGCTACGAGATGGGCTTCTTCGACGATCCGTGGAACCGCTACGGCACGCTGCAGGACGAGCAGCTGCGCGCGATGCGGCTGGTGGTCGACACCGGCCTGCATTCCAAGGGCTGGACCCGCGATCAGGCGATCGACTTCATGCTCGCCAATTCGGGGATGACCCGCACCGAAGTGGTGGCCGAAGTCGAGCGCTACATCGCCATTCCCAGCCAGGCGCTCGCCTACAAGACCGGTGCGCTCAAGATCCAGGAACTGAGGCGCAAGGCGGAAGGCGCGCTCGATGACCGGTTCGACATCAAGGCGTTCCACGCGCAGGTGCTCGGCACCGGGGCGCTGCCGCTGCCGGTGCTGGAAAAGAAGATCGACGACTGGATCGCCGCGGGCGGGCCCGCCGCCTGATGGCCGCCGCCACGATCTGGCACGGCGGGGTCATGCCCGATCCCGCCGCGCTCACCCGTTTCGGCGATAGCGGCATGCCCGCGCATATCGGGATCGAGTTCACCGAGGCCGGGCCCGATTTCCTCCGCGCGCGCATGCCGGTCGACCATCGCACGCACCAGCCGTTCGGGCGGCTCCACGGCGGGGCGTCGGTCGCGCTGGCGGAGACGGTCGGCTCGGTCGCCGCGGCGCACACGCTCGACCCCGAACGTTTCGCCGCGGTGGGCATGGAGATCAACGCCAACCACGTCCGCCCGGTGCGCGATGGCTGGGTCTACGGCACCGCGCGGGCGGAGAGCATCGGCCGGACGACGCAGATCTGGTCGATCCGGATCGAGGACGAGGCGGGCAAGCTCGTCTGCATCTCGCGCCTCACCGTCGCCGTGATCGAGGTCGCGCGCAAGTAGCGTCAGCCAGGCTCGTCCGGCACCTGCTCGACGATTGCGCGCAGCGCCGCGACGTGCGCGGCGAAGGCCTTCGTTCCCTTGCGGGTCAGCGAGGCCCAGGTCCGCTGCCGCCCGTCCGCCGCCGCCTTGCGCAAGTCGACGTAGCCCGCCTCCGACAGCGCCGCGAGGTGCTTCGACAGGACGGAGTCGCTGACGTCGACCAGTTCGCGCAGCTTGGCGAACTCCATCTCGCTCACCTTGCCCAGCAGCGCCGCGATCTGCAGCCGGGCGGGGGCGTGGAGCACCATATCGATGCCCTCGCGGCCGGGAGCTATCTCTGTGGACGCCAGCATCATGCGTCGCCTTCGAGCAGCTCGCGCTCGTATATGCGGTTCCACCACACGCTTGCCAGTGTCGCCACTGCAAACACCGCGCCCGCGATGGCGAGCTTGGGGGCGATCGTCCAGTCGTTGGCGTAGGCATAGAGCTCGGCACCCATCGCCAGGAGCAGGAAGCCGACCAGCGCGATCGTCAGCGGCAGCGTCCGCCCCTTGCGATAGCCGTTGACGAACACGCCATAGCGCCGCCGGTCGTCGCGCAGCATCCACACCAGCATGGCCATCGCGGTGAGAAACAGTGCGGCCTTCAGCGCCGAGCCGAACCCCTGGCTGAGCACGATCAGCGCCATCATCAGCCCGAAAGCGGCATAGCGCCATGCCGGATATTCTGGCCCTTCGGTGGCATACTTGCGGGTGATGTCGTCTATTCCATCGAGCGCCGCGCGGGCTTCGTTTCGGTCCATCGGTCGATCCTTCGGTTTCCAATGTGGAAAGCGATACCCACGACTTTCCACATTGGCAAGCGATAATTTTCCAATCCGGAAAGTTACGCACGGTGATGACAGTGCGCCTGCCAGCCGCTACACAGCCGCCATCCCCGGGGAGCCTGTCGCGCGAACGCAGGTTGAGAGCGGAATAGCCCGCGACCCGTCGAACCTGATCCCGGTAATACGGGCGGAGGGAGGGAAGCGGCTTTCGCTCCAGGAATCCGTGGCCTCGCTCCGATCACTACGGAGAGCAAGCGCATGGCCGACATTGATTCCAAGTTCGAGATCGGCGTCACCACCGGTCCGATCCGCGGCTCGAAGAAGATCCACGTTGGCCCGCGCGCCGTCGCCATGCGCGAGATTTCGCTCGAGGGCGGGGAGGCGCCGGTGCGGGTCTACGACACGTCGGGTCCCTACACCGACCCCGCGGCCACGATCGATATCGCCGCCGGCCTCGCCCCGCTGCGCCGCCAGTGGCAGCTGGATCGCGGCGACGTCGAGGAATACGATCCACGCGAGGTCCGCCCGGAGGATAACGGCCAACTCGGCCCCGACCGCAGCGGCGGCGTCCCTGCATTCCCCACCGCGCTGCGCAAGCCTCTGCGCGCGAAGCCCGGCGCGAACCTCAGCCAGATGCACTACGCCCGTCGCGGCATCATCACGCCCGAGATGGAATACGTCGCCGAACGCGAGAATCTCGGCCGCGAGAAGATCGCCCGCGAACTCGACGGCAATTCCTGGGGCGCCGAAATCCCCGAATACGTCACGCCCGAATTTGTCCGCGACGAGGTCGCCCGCGGCCGCGCGATCATCCCCTCCAACGTCAACCATCCCGAGGCCGAGCCGATGGCGATCGGCCGCAACTTCCTCGTCAAGATCAACGCCAATATCGGCAACTCCGCCGTCGCCTCCGACGTCGCCTCCGAGGTCGACAAGATGGTCTGGTCGATCCGCTGGGGCGCCGACACCGTGATGGACCTCT
>CAMPGP010000203.1 GCA_946885545.1 uncultured Altererythrobacter sp. | reverse complement strand
GTCAGCCAGTACTTGGCGATCGAGGCGGTGGTCACGTCGAGCTCGCCGCGCAGCAGCTTGGCGATGCAATCGTTGAGGAACACCTTCGCCGCGGTGCCCCGCGCCTTGAGGTCGGCGAGCACGAACTGGGTGTTCTGGAAGTCCCAGATCGTCTGCCCGAACGCCTTGCGCTGCTTGACGTATTCGACCGTGGTGTCGAGCGCCTTCTCGATCGTGCTCATCGCGCCCACCGCGATCACCAGCCGTTCCTGTGGCAGTTCGCCCATCAGCTGGTAGAAGCCCTTGCCTTCCTCCCCGCCGAGCACGTTGTCGCCCGGTATGAAGACATCGTCGAAGAACAGCTCGCTGGTGTCGGCCGCGTCCATTCCGATCTTGTCGAGCTTCTTGCCGCGCCGGAATCCCTCCGCGCCATCGGTCTCGAGGCACATCAGGCTGATGCCCTTGGCCCGCTGGGTCGGGTCGGTCTTGGCGACCACGACGATGAAGTTCGCCAGCTGTCCGCTGGAGATGAAGGTCTTGGCGCCGTTGAGGCGATAGCCGTTGCCGTCCTTGACCGCGGTCGTGGCGACGCTCTGGAGGTCCGAGCCGACGCCCGGCTCGGTCATCGCGATCGCGCTGATCAGCTCGCCGGAAACCAGCCGGGGCAACCAGCGCTTCTTCTGCTCCTCGGTCCCGTGGCGGGCGATGTAGGGCAGGATGATGACATTGTGGAGCGAGGCGGCGAAGCCGTCGACGCCCTTCTCCGCCTGCTGGTCGAGCACCACCAGATCGTGGCGGAAATCGCCGCCGTGGCCGCCGTATTCTTCCGGCACGGTCATGCCGAGCAGCCCCGCGGCACCCGCCTCGCGCCAGAATTCGCGCTCGACCATGCCGTCCTCGCGCCACTTCTCCACCCGCTTGGCCGGTGCGTGCTGCTCGAAGAACTTGCCGACCGCATCCTTGTAGATGGCGATCTCCTCGTCTTCCATGAAGGCGGGCTGGGGGACGTCGATCACGGGCATGTTCGGTTCCTCTCGGTATATCTCAGGCGACGGTGCCCGCTGCGCGCAAGGCGGCGATTTCATCGGCGCCCATGCCGAGCGCGGCGAGGATCGCGTCGCTGTCGTCGCCGGGCATCGGGGCGGGTTCGGGCATGGCGGTGGCGGTGGCGGAATAGCGCGGCGCGGGTGCGGGCTGCATGTCACCGCCGACATCGACGAAGGTCGCGCGCGCCATGTTGTGCGGGTGAAGCGCCGCTTCGCTCATCGTCAGCACCGGGGCGTAGCACACGTCGGTGTGCTCCATCAGCGCGTCCCACTCGGCGCGCGTCTTGCTCTTGAACAGCGCGGTGAGCTTGTCCTTGAGCGCGCCCCACTTGGCGCGGTCGTGCTGCGCATCGAACTCGGCGTCGCCCTCCAGCCCGGCGAGGCGGCGCAGCTCGGCGTAGAACTGCGGTTCGATGGAGCCGATCGAAACGAACTTGCCGTCGGCGGTTTCGTAGGTGTCGTAGAAGTGCGCGCCGGTATCGAGCATGTTCGCGCCGAGTTCCTCCGACCACACGCCCATGTTCTTCATCCCGTGCATCATGCCCATCAGCACCGCGGTGCCGTCGGTCATGGCGGCATCGATCACCTGACCTGCCTCGCCGCGCGCGACGTTGAGCAGCGCGGCGACCATTCCAAAGGCGAGCATCATCCCGCCGCCGCCGAAATCGCCGACCAGGTTGATCGGCGGTGTCGGCTTGCCCCCCGCGCGCCCGAAGTGTGCCAGTGCCCCGGCGAGCGCGATGTAGTTGATGTCGTGCCCCGCATGGGCCGCGTAGGGGCCGGTCTGGCCCCACCCCGTCATGCGCCCGTAGACGAGTTTGGGATTGTCCCCGAGCAGCTCCTCCGGCCCCAGCCCGAGCCGCTCCATCACGCCGGGCCGGAACCCCTCGATGATCCCGTCCGCACTCGCACAGAGCCTGCGCGCCAGCGCCACGCCTTCGGCGCTCTTGAGGTCGAGCGCGATCGACTTCCGCCCGCGCGCGAGCACGTCCTTGCTGGTCACCGGCTGGGAGCCGCCGCGCCCGCCGCTTGCGCGATCGATGCGGATGACCTCGGCGCCGTGATCGGCCAGCATCATCCCGCAGAACGGCCCCGGCCCGATCCCGGCGAACTCGACGATCCGCAGCCCCGCGAGCGGACCAGCTGGCGGACCGGGCATCGCTACTTGCCCTTCCAGTTCGGCTGGCGCTTCTCGGCGAAGGCGGCGGCGCCCTCGCGCGCGTCCTCGCTCACGAACACCGGCCCGATCAGCGCGCCCTGCCTGTCGTAGCGCTCGGCCATCGGCCAGCCGCGCGATTCCTTCATGATCTGCTTCGACACGCGCACCGCGAGCGGCCCGTTCCCGGCGATCTTGCCCGCCAGCTCGAGCGCGCCGTCAAGCGCCGATCCCTCGACCACGCGATTGATCAGCCCCAGCTCGTAGGCACGCGCCGCATCGATGAAATCGCCGGTCAGCGCCAGCTCCATCGCGATCCGTTCGGGGATCTGGTCGGGCAGCATCATGACGCCGCCGGCCGCGGCGACGAGCCCGCGCTTGGCCTCGGGAATGCCGAACTTCGCGCCGCTGTTGGCCACGATCAGGTCGCAGGCGATCATCAGCTCGAGCCCCCCCGCCAGCGCATAGCCCTCGACCGCGGCGATAAGCGGCTTCTTTGGCGGCGCCTGCACCACCCCGCCGAACCCGCGCCCCTCGATGCTGGGAGATTCGCCGCGCAGAAAGCCCTTGAGATCCATGCCCGAACAGAACGTGCCGCCCGCGCCGGTGAGAATGCCGACGCGCAGATCGTCCTCGGCGTCGAGCCGGTCCATCGCCGCGGCGATCCCTTCGGCGGCCGCCTTGTTCATCGCGTTCTTCGCTTCCGGGCGGTTGATCGTGACGATCAGCACGCCATCGCGCACTTCGGTGAGAAGCTCTTCGCTCATCCTCGTCCCTTCCATTTCTTATCGAAACTGTTCTTGTGCCCTTGCTGGCCAAGCCTTACGCTTGCGTCAACCGGATTCCGAAACGAAGCGAGGATTGCTGCGATGGCCGAAGCCTACATCATCGATGCGGTGCGCACCCCCAGGGGCGTGGGCAAGGTCGGCAAGGGCGCGCTGGCGCACATGCACCCGCAGCACCTCGCCGCCACCGTGCTCAAGGCCATCGCCGAGCGCAACTCGCTCGACACGAAGGACGTGGACGACGTGATCTGGTCGACATCCACGCAGAAGGGCAAGCAGGGCGGCGACCTCGGCCGCATGGCGGCGCTCGACGCGGGCTACGACGTGACCAGCTCGGGCATGACGCTCGACCGCTTCTGCGGCGGCGGCATCACCAGCGTGAACCTCGCCGCGGCACAGGTGATGAGCGGCATGGCCGATCTCGTCGTCGCGGGCGGGACCGAGATGATGAGCTACACCGCCAGCTCGATGCAGGAGGAGATGCAGGCCGGCTTGATGCCGCTCGGCATGGGCTCGGGCAACGAACGCCTGCGCGAGGTGCACCCGCAGAGCCACCAGGGCGTGTGCGGCGATGCGATCGCCACGATGGAAGGCTTCACCCGCGAGGAACTCGACGCGCTCGCGCTGCGCAGCCAGCGAAACGCCGCGCGCGCGATCGAGGAAGGCCGGTTCGACAAGTCGCTCGTCCCGGTGGTCGATGCCGAGGGCAACGCGGTGCTCGACCGCGAGGAATTTCCTCGCCCCCAGACCACCGCCGAGGGCCTCGCCGAACTCCAGCCAAGCTTCGAGAAGATCGCCAGGATGCCGCTCGACAACAAGGGCACCACCTTCGGCGGTCTGATCAACCAGAAGTATCCCGATCTCGAAATCGAGCACTTCCACCACGCGGGCAACAGCTCGGGCGTGGTCGACGGCGCGGCCGCGGTGCTGATCGCGGGCAAGGACTATGCCGAAAAGCACGGGATGAAACCGCGCGCGCGCATCGTCGCCACCGCCAACC
>CAMPGP010000202.1 GCA_946885545.1 uncultured Altererythrobacter sp. | reverse complement strand
CTCCGGCCACGGGTTCATCGGCATCGGGCGCAAGCGGCTGCTCGAGATCCTGCAGGCGCGCGCGCGCGACCTCGGCGTGGTGCTGCACTTCGAGCACGAGGCTTCGCCCGATCTCGACGACTGGCAAGCCTACGACCTCGTGATCGCCGCCGACGGCGCAAACAGCCGCATCCGCGACCGCTACGCCGAACACTTCGGCGTCGACATCGATGTGCGCCGCAACCGGTTCTTCTGGTTCGGCACGCACAAGGTGTTCGAAGCCTTCACATTCGCCTTCGAGCACTTGCCCGAAGGCTGGGTCTGGGCGCACGCCTATCGCTACGACGCCGATCTCTCGACCTTCATCGTCGAGATGGCGCCGGAGACCTGGGCCGCGCTCGGGCTCGACCGGATGGAGCAGGACGAGGCGATCGCGCTGTGCGAGCGGGTGTTCGCAAAATACCTCGACGGGCATTCGCTTATGTCGAATGCGAAACACCTGCCCGGGCCGAAGGCGTGGTTGCAGTTCCCGCGGGTAATCTGCGAGCGTTGGCACCATCGCAACCTGATCCTGCTCGGCGATGCGGCGCACACCGCGCATTTCTCGGTCGGTTCGGGCACGAAGCTGGCGCTGGAGGATGCGATCAAGCTCGCCGAGGTGCTCAACCGCCCCGGCCTCGCGCTCGCCGATGCGCTGAAGGAATATCGCGCCGAACGCCACCTCGAGGTGCTCAAGCTGCAGAACAGTGCGCGCAACTCGACCGAATGGTTCGAGACGTTGGACCGCTATCTTCATTTCGAACCGCTGCAGTTCGCTTATTCGCTGCTCACCCGCTCGCAGCGCGTCAGCCACGAGAACCTGCGTCTGCGCGATCCCGAGTGGCTCGAAGGCGTCGAGCGCTGGTTCCAGAGCCGCGCGCAGGGCGAGCCGGCCGAGCCCGCACCGCCGATGTTCGCGCCCTTCGCGCTGCGTGAAATGACGCTCGCCAATCGCATGGTCGTCTCCCCGATGGCGACCTACTCGGCGGTCGAGGGGACGGTGAGCGATTTCCACCTCGTCCACTACGGCGCGCGCGCGATCGGCGGCGCGGGGCTGATCTACACCGAGATGACCTGCGTATCGCCAGAAGGCCGGATCACGCCCGGGTGCGCGGGGATGTACGCGCCCGAACACGTAGCCGCGTGGAAGCGGGTGGTGGACTACGTGCATGGGCAGAGCGGCGCGAAGTTCTGCCTCCAGCTCGGGCACTCGGGGCCGAAGGGTTCGACCAAAGTCGGCTGGGAGGGCTACGACGTCCCGCTCGACGACGGAAACTGGCCCGTCATGGCTGCCTCCGACGTGGCGTGGAGCTCGCAGAACCAGACGCCTCGCTCGATGACCCGTGCCGACATGGACGCGGTGCGCGACCAGTTCGTCGCCGCAGTCGAGATGGGGCGCGAGGCGGGTTTCGACATGATCGAGATGCACGCTGCGCACGGCTACCTGCTCTCGAGCTTCATCACCCCGCTGCACAACAAGCGCACCGACGAATACGGCGGCAGCCTGGCGAACCGGCTGCGCTTCCCGCTCGAGGTCTTCGCCGCGATGCGCGCGGCGTGGCCTGCCGAACGGCCGATGTCGGTGCGCATCTCGGCCCACGACTGGATGGGCGACCTCGGCGTAACCCCCGCAGAAGCCGTATCGATCGCGCAGGCCTTCGCCGAGGCGGGATGCGACCTGATCGATGTCTCGGCCGGACAGACCTGGGCCGAATGCAAGCCGATCTACGGGCGCATGTTCCAGACCCCCTTTGCCGATCGCATCCGCAACGAGGCGCGATTGACGACGATGGCGGTGGGCAATGTGTTCGAGCCCGACCATGCAAACTCGATCCTTGCCGCAGGGCGCGCGGACCTCGTTGCGCTCGGACGCCCGCACCTCGCCGATCCGATGTGGACGCTGCGCGCCGCGGCGGCGCAGGAATATCGCGGTGCGATGGTGCCGAGGCAGTACCGCGCCGGGTTCGAGCAGCTCGAACGCAATCTCAAGCGTGCCGCCGAGCAGGAGGCGGCGTTGCGGGCATGAGCCGGCTTGCGGGACACCATGCCCTCGTGACGGGCGGCGGCACCGGGATCGGCGCGGCGATCGCGCGGGCGCTTGCGGCGGAAGGCGCTGCGCTGAGCTTGGTGGGGCGGCGCCGCGCGCCGCTCGATGCCATGGCGGCCGAGCTTTCGGGTACGTTCGCCGCGACCGCCGACGTCGGCGACATGGCGCAGGTCGAGGCCGCCTTCGCCGCCGCATCGGCACGACACGGGCCGGTCTCGATCCTCGTGAACAACGCCGGGCTGGCCGCGAGCAATCAATTTTCGTGCGTGTCACCGGAGGAATGGCGCGCGATTATGGCCACCAACCTCGACGGGGTGTTCAACTGCTGCAGCGTTGCGATCGGCGCGATGCTCGCGGCGCGTTACGGGAGGATCGTGACGGTCTCCTCGACCGCGGGGCTGCAGGGTTTCGCCTACACTGCGCCCTATGTCGCAGCGAAGCACGGCGCGGTGGGGCTGATGCGCGCCCTGGCGGCGGAATATGCAGGCAAGGACGTGACGGCGAACGCGATCTGCCCCGGCTTCACCGATACCGAGATCGTCGCCGAAGCGGCCCGCACGATCCGCGCGAAGACCGGCCGCAGCGAATGCGAGGCGCGCGCCGAACTCGCCGCCATGAATCCCTCTGGCCGACTGATCGATCCGAGGGAGGTCGCCACCTCGGTGGTCGAACTGGCACTATCCGAGCGCACCGGCGAAGCGGTGGAGATCGCATGAGCGCCACGTCATCCGCGACCGAGGCCAATGTGCGACTGTGGCTGCGCCTGCTCGGTTGCACCACGCAGATCGAAAAGCGCGTGCAGCGCGGGCTAGCGGAGCGGTTCGGATCGACACTCCCGCGCTTCGACGTGCTCGCCGCGCTCGACCGGCGCGGCACGGGGATGACGATGGGCGAATTGAGTCGCGCGCTGCTGGTCTCCAACGGCAACGTCACCGGGATCGTCAAGACGCTGGCGCGCGACGGGTTCGTCGCGCTCGAACCGCTGCCGGGCGACCGCCGGGTCTCAGTGGTCACGCTGACGCCGTTAGGCTCGGCGCACTTCGCCGAGCTCGCCGCCGCGCACCACGGCTGGATCGACGACCTGCTCGGCCCGCTGCCGCACCCGGTGCGAGAGGCGCTGCAAGGCAATCTCGACACGCTCAAGATCACGCTCTCCGAAGGGAAGTCCGCATGAACCCCGAGACTTACGCGTCCGAGCATTTCCTGTGGGAGTTTGCAGGAGGCATCGCCACGATCACGCTGAACCGGCCCGAGCGCAAGAACCCGCTGACGTTCGAGAGCTATGCCGAGCTGCGCGACCTGTTCCGCGCACTGGCCTATGCCGATGCGGTCAAGGCGGTGGTGGTGACCGGCGCCGGCGGCAATTTCAGCTCGGGCGGCGACGTCCACGAGATCATCGGGCCGCTGACCGAAATGGAGATGCCGGGCCTGCTCGCCTTCACGCGCATGACCGGCGATCTCGTCAAGGCAATGCGCGCCTGTCCCCAACCGATCGTCGCTGCGCTCGACGGGGTCTGCGTGGGAGCGGGCGCGATCGTCGCCATGGCTTCGGACATCCGCCTGGCGACGCCGGAGACGAAGACCGCCTTCCTCTTCACCCGGGTCGGGCTGGCCGGCTGCGACATGGGCGCCTGCGCCATCCTGCCGCGCATCATCGGCCAGGGCCGCGCCTCGGAACTGCTCTTCACCGGCCGGGTGATGACCGCCGAGGAGGGCGAACGCTGGGGCTTCCACAACCGGCTGGTCGAGCAAGAGCGGCTGCTCGACGAGGCTCAGGGGTTGGCGCGCGGCCTCGCCGATGGGCCCACCTTTGCCCACGGAATCACCAACACCCAGCTCAATACCGCAGGGGCGGTCAGCCTCGAAACGGCGCTGGAAATGGAAGCCCAGGCCCAGGCGATCTG
>CAMPGP010000201.1 GCA_946885545.1 uncultured Altererythrobacter sp. | reverse complement strand
GTCACCCGCCACTATCGGCAGCACCAGCAGGGCAAGGCCACCAGCACCAACCCCATCGCCAGCATCTTCGCCTGGACGCGCGGCCTGATGTACCGCGGCAAGTTCGACGGCACGCCCGACGTGGTCAGGTTCGCCGAAACGCTCGAGCGCGTCTGCATCCAGACGGTCGAGCGCGGCCAGATGACCAAGGATCTCGCGCTGCTGATCGGCCCCGACCAGAACTGGCTGACCACCGAGCAGTTCTTTGAGGCGATCGTGACCAACCTCGAAACCGAGATGGCCAACTGGAAGTGAAACCTCTGCCCCCTTCCGTCATTGGACAAGGGACAGTGACGGAAGGGGGCGACGTTCGCAGTGGCTAAGACACCCAGCAAGAAGCAGCCGGCGCGCCGCAAGGCCGCGGAGAAGTTCGGCAAGCGCCGGCTCGAAATCCGCAACGCGCGGGCCAAGGACATTCGCGGGATCGCGGGGCTGGTGCGCCGCGTCTACGACGACATGCCCGCCTATACGCACGGCGAAATCCGGGGCCAGATCAACAACTTTCCCGAAGGCTGCTTCGTCGCGCTGCTCGACGACGAGGTCGTCGGTTATTGCGCTACGATGCAGATCGCCGAGACGCTCGCGTTCCAGGATCACGACTGGGACGAGATCACCGGCAACGGCTTCGGCAGCCGGCACGACCCCACCGGCGACTGGCTCTACGGCTACGAGATGTGCGTCGATCCCAAGGTGCGCGGCGTGCGCATCGGGCGTCGCCTTTACGAGGAACGCCGCGCGCTGGCCGAGGAGAACGACCTCACAGGGATCGTCTTCGCCGGCCGCATGCCCAACTATCGCCGCAACAAGCGCAAGGTAGCGGGGCCCGACGATTATCTCGAACAGGTCATCGCCGGAAAGCTGCACGACCCGGTCCTTCGCTTCCAGCTCGCCAACGGATTCGAGCCCGAGCGGGTGATGAAGAACTACCTGCCCGAGGACAAGAAGTCCGAGGCAAACGCCGTCATGATGGTCTGGCGCAACCCCTATGTGGAGCGCGACCAGCCGGTAAAGAAGCGCTTGCCGCGCGGGGTCGAGGCGGTGCGTGTCGCGACCTGCCAGCTCCAGGCCCGCGCGGTGGCGGATTACGACGAGTTCCTGCGTGCGATCCGCTATTTCGTCGATGTGGCAAGCGATTACGAATCGGACTTCATCGTCTTTCCCGAACTGTTCACGCTGATGCTGCTGAGCTTCGAGGAGAAGGAACTTTCGCCCGTCGAGGCGATCGAGCGGCTTTCCGAATACACTCCGCGCCTCAAGGCGGACCTCAGCGACATGGCGATGCGCTACAACATCAACATCGTCGCGGGATCGCATCCCACGCGCATGGACGACGACGACATCCATAACGTCGCCTACGTCTGCCTGCGCGACGGTTCGGTGCACGAGCAGGAGAAGATCCACCCCACGCCCAACGAGCGCTACTGGTGGAACATCCGCGGCGGCGACAGCATCGATGTGATCCCGACCGACTGCGGCCCGATCGGCGTGCTGATCTGTTATGACAGCGAATTCCCCGAACTCGCCCGCCGCCTGGCCGACGAAGGCGCGCGGATCATCTTCGTGCCGTTCTGCACCGACAGCCGCCAGGGCTACCTGCGAGTGCGTTATTGCGCGCAGGCGCGGGCGATCGAGAACCAGTGCTACGTCGTGCTCAGCGGCAATGTCGGCAACCTGCCCAACGTCGCCAACATGGACATCCAATACGCGCAGAGCTGTATCCTGACGCCGTGCGACTTTCCCTTCGCGCGCGACGGCATTGCCGCGGAAGCGAGCGAGAACGTAGAGACGCTGACGATCAGCGACATCAACCTCGCGGATCTCAGCTGGGCGCGCGCCGAAGGCACCGTGCGCAACCTCGCCGACCGGCGCTTCGACCTCTACCGCATCGAATGGGACGAGGCCGGCGCGCATCCGGGCAAGCCGCGTCCGCGCCGCGAACCGCTCGGCCCCTCGACCGTCGGCGGCGGCTGAACCGTCAGGCGGCGGGCGAGCGCACCCGCTCTCGCCGCACCCCCAGCCCGATCGCGCGACCTGGAATTCGGCGCAACAGCGGAAACCGGTCGAGCATCCGCACCGCGAACGGAGCGCGCGCGATCGGTGCTCCCGACAGGACCCGACCGATGATGTTGTCCTGCACAGCCTTCTGCGCCGCCTGGATCATGCGTGTGGGGAACATGCGTCGCGCCTGGACTTTTGCCAGAAGCGGATCCGGATCGGCGCCCGCCGCCATCGGTCCGGCCAGCGCGTTTGCCGCCGCCACCGCATCCTGAATGGCGAGGTTGATCCCGATCCCGCCGATCGGACTCATTGCATGCGCCGCATCGCCGATCGCGAGCAACCCGGGCCGGTGCCAGCGCGTCAGCCGGTCGAGCGCGACCGAAAGGAGCTTGAGATCGTCGACGCTGTCGGGTTCTCCGGTCTCGGGAAAGGGAATGTCGGGAAAGGCCGTCGCAACCTGAGCCCGGATCCACCCGATGCCGCGCCCCTTCACCTCTTCCGCCGCACCCTTGGGCACCAGGAACGCCGTTTGCCAGTAGGTCCCACGATCAATCAGCACGACCATGCGCCCGGTATCGACCGAACCGCGCAGCGCATCGCCGGGATTGTCGATCTTGGCGAGGTGGAACCACAGTACATCCATTGGCGCCCCGAGGCTTTCGACCGGCAGCAGCGCTTGCGAGCGAACCAGCGAACCGCGCCCGTCGGCCATCACGATCAGCCGCGCACGGACCTCCTCGCCATCCGTCAGCCGCACGCCCGCGATCCGGCCGCCGTCCTCCACCAGCGCCACGGCCTGAGCTCCCATTCGCAAGGCGAATCCGGAATATTTCGCCGCCTCCTCACGCAGGAAATCGAGGAATTCCCATTGGGGCATCATCGCGATGAACGGCGCCGCGACCGGAAGATGCGACAGGTCGCCGATCGCGTAGTCGCGACCGCCCACGCGCACCTCCGCGCGATCAAGCCGGTCGTGCGGCCGTTCGAGGAAACGGACGAGCATGCCGAGCTGGTCGAGAACCTCCATCGTCGAGGGGTGCACGGTATCGCCCCGGAAATCGCGGAAGAAATCTGCATGTTTCTCCAGCACCGTCACCTGCAAACCGGCGCGTGCGAAGAGAAGCCCGGCCATCATCCCGGCGGGCCCGCCGCCTACGATCGCTACATCGCGGAAATTGCCGATTTCCATGCCGTGACAATGGCCGGTCCGCCGGTTAGGTGCAATCCATGGCCGGCGAGATTGCACCTTCCCCCGCACTGACCGACGCACTGGTCATTCTCGGGGCCGCCGGGATCGTGATCCCCGTCTTCACCCGCTTCCGGGTCACGCCCGTCATCGGGTTCATCCTGATCGGCGTGCTGGTCGGCCCATTCGGTCTCGGCAAGTTCGTCTTCGAGTATCCATGGCTCGGACACATAACGATCAGCGATCCGGAGAGCCTGGACCCGTTCGCGGAGTTCGGGATCATTCTGCTGCTGTTCTCGATCGGTCTGGAACTTTCGTTCAACCGATTGTGGCAGATGCGAAAACTCGTCTTCGGGCTCGGCGCGCTGGAACTCGTGATCATCGGGACCAGCCTGGCGATCGCGCTGTCGATGATGGGCCAGTACTGGACTGGAGCGATCGGCCTGGGGCTCGCTTTGGCGCTCTCCTCGACCGCGATCGTGTTGCCGATCTCGGGCACGCATACGCCCGTGGGCCGCGCGGCGCTTTCGATGCTGCTGTTCGAAGACATCGCCATCGTCCCGATCATCTTCATGCTCGGCGCGATGGCGCCTAACGCGCAGGCGGAAGGCTGGGAGGGCCTGGTCGACACGCTGTGGCAAGGGGGCCTGGTGGTGCTCGTCCTGCTGGTCGTGGGCCGCATCGCTCTGCCCCGTCTGTTCGCGCAGGCAGCGCGCACCAAGAGCCCCGAACTGTTCCTCGCTGCCAGCCTCCTCGTGGTGATCGGGGC
>CAMPGP010000200.1 GCA_946885545.1 uncultured Altererythrobacter sp. | reverse complement strand
ACATGCTGCCGAGCGCGATCGACGATCTCGAGATGGGCGTGACCGACGTGCTGCGAGGCGAGGATCATGTCTCGAACACCGCGGTACAGGTACAGATGTTCACCGCGCTCCACGCCGCGGGCCTGGGCAGCCAGGGGTGCGAGATCGCCGATCCCTGGCCGCATTTCGCGCACGAGGCACTGCTCGTCGGGCGCGAGGGCAAGCTGTCGAAGCGGCTCGGATCGCTCGGCTGCGATGCGTTTCGTGAGCGCGGTATCGAACCCGAAGCGCTGATCGCGCTGCTCGCGCGGCTGGGCACGAGCCTGCCGGTCGAGCCGATATCCGATCGCGACGCACTGCTCGAAAGCTTCGCCCTCGAAACCTTCGGCCGCGCCCCGGCCAGGTTCGACGATGCCGAGCTCGAACGGCTCAACGCCGCGATCGTGCACCGGATGGATTTCGCCGACGTCGCCGACCGCCTTCCGGCCGGGATGGACGAGACGGGCTGGCACGCGGTGCGCCCGAACCTGTCGCACGTCGCCGAGGCGGGCGCGCTGTGGCACCTCGTCACCGGCCCGATCGCGCAGCCGGAGTTCTCGGACGAGGACCGCGCCTACCTCGCCGAGGCCGCGCGTCTGCTCGAATGGAGCGAAGACCCGTGGCACGCGCTGACCGCCGCGCTCAAGGACGCCACGGGCCGCAAGGGTAAGCCACTGTTCCTCCCGCTGCGCCAGGCCCTGACGGGGATGGACCACGGACCGGATATGGCGGAACTGCTGCCGCTTATCGGCGAGAGCGAGGCGCGGACGCGACTGGAGCGGGCGGGGAAGGGCTGATGGCGGGCCGGGCCGATGCATTCCCACCCGGCTTCAAAACATAACGAGCCCCGCTCAGCCTGAGCCTGTCGAAGGCTACGCGCGATGCCCGCCGCTGGCGCCTTGCCCCTGCCTGTTGCGCGCGAGACGGCTGATCCGCTCCCAATCGCCCGCGATCAGGGCTTCCTTCTTGGCGCGGCTCCAACCCTTCAACTTGCGCTCGGCGTCGAACGCCTCGTCGCGGGTGGGAAATGTCTCGCACCACACCAGCCGCACCGGAAGACGCTTCGCGGTGTAGCCCGCGAGTTCGCCCGATCGGTGTTGCGCGAGGCGAAACTCGAGATCCTCGGTGTGACCGGTGTAGTAGCTGCCGTCATTGCAGCGCAGGAGGTAGGCGTAGAAGGCCATCCGCTCTGGCTAGCGTGGGCGCGGGGCCTTCGACAAGCTCAGGCAGAGCGGGATCGGGTGCATGGGGCCCAAGCGGGCGGTTGCGTTACCCCTCGTGCCGTTCCAGTTCGTTGCCGGTCAGTGTCACCACGTGCAGCAGGTTGGTGCTGCCGGGCGTGCCGAAGGGGACGCCTGCGAGCGCGATGAGCTTGCTGCCGGCGCGGCCGAAGCCGTGACGCAGGGCCATGCGCTTGCCCTTGGCGATCATCTCTTCGAAACTGCCGATGTCCTTGGTCACCACTGCGTGCGCGCCCCATAGCAGCGCCACGCGCCGCGCGGTCCTGGTCGAGGGGGTGAGCACCAGCATCGGCACGCTGGGGCGTTCGCGCGCGACGCGGCGCGCGGTGGAGCCCGAGCCGGTGAACACGGTGATCGCCTCGATCGCGACCGTATCGGCCACGGTCATGCAGGCGTGCGCGAGCGCGTCGGCAGTGGTCCGGTCGGGCGGGGTGTCGAGGAAGCGGACGCGGCCGATATAGGCCTCGTCGCGTTCGACGTGGGTGGCGATCTTGTCCATGATCGTCACCGCTTCCTCGGGCCAGTCGCCCGCCGCGGTCTCGGCGCTGAGCATGACCGCATCGGCGCCGTCGTAGACCGCGTTGGCGACATCGGAGACTTCGGCGCGGGTCGGCGCGGGGCTCTCGATCATCGATTCGAGCATCTGCGTGGCGACGATCACCGGCTTGCCCGCGGTGCGCGCCTTGTTGACGATCTTCTTCTGGAGCGGCGGGACTTCCTGCGGCTCGAGCTCGACCCCGAGGTCCCCGCGCGCGACCATGATCCCGTCGGAAAGCTCGATGATCTCGTCGAGGCGGCGCACCGCCATCGGCTTCTCGATCTTGGCGCAGAGCGCCGGTCCCTGGCTCCCGCCGCCCATCAGCTTGCGCGCTTCCGCGAGGTCTTCGGGGCGCTGGACGAACGACAGCCCGATCCAGTCGGCGCCATGCTCGACCGCGAAGGCGAGGTCGCGGCGATCCTTCTCGGTCAGCGCGGGGATCGGAACTTCGGCGTCCGGCACGTTGACGCCCTTGCGGTCGGAGATGACCCCGCCGACTTCGGCCGAGCAGAGGATTTCGTTCTCGTCGGCCTTGATCACGCGCAGGCGGATCTTGCCGTCGTTGATCAGCAGGCGCTGCCCCTTCTGGAGCAGGCCGAACAGTTCGGGGTGCGGCAGGTGGACGCGCGTCTCATCGCCCGGTGCGGGGTTGCGATCAAGCGTGAAGTGGCCCGAGTGGCGGATCACCGCCTGCCCGTCCTTGAACTCGCCCACGCGCAGCTTGGGGCCCTGCAGGTCGCACAGGATCGCGATCGGACGGCCAAATTCCTTTTCCAGCGCGCGGATCGCCTTGATCGTCTCGGCGTGGACGGCATGCTCGCCATGGCTCATGTTGACGCGGAAGGCGTCGGCCCCGGCGCGGAAAAGCTTGCGCAGCATCTCCGGATCGCGGCTGGCGGGGCCGGTGGTGGCGAGAATCTTGACCTTGCGGGCGCGCGGATCGAGCTTTTTCATGGGTTGGGGCTATGACAGAGCTTCATTGCAAGACAAGGAAAAGCGAAACCCATGGATACGAATGCGACCGATCCCCTCGACGGTCTCGATGACGTTACGGCCGCCGCTGCCTTCCGGCGGCTGGTGCGCCACTTGCGCCACCGGCACGACGCGCAGAACATCGAGCTGATGGGGCTCGCCGGGTTCTGCCGCAACTGCCTCGCCGACTGGATTCGCGACGCCGGCTACCCGGGCGACAAGGCCGCGGCGCGCGAACTGATCCACGGCATGCCGGCGGACGTATGGAAGACGAAATACCAGTCCGCCGCGACCGAGGAACAGCTCACCCGGATGGCGGCGAGCGTGGCGAAGAACGCACAGGAATAATCGCCGAACCGGGTTCACCGCGCCGGGCGGGATGGCTATCGGACGCGCCGAGCGATTCTCGCAGAACACATTTCCGGAGCATCATTGATCATGGCCGAGACCACCGACGACCGCCTGCGCCTGCTGATCGAGCGCATCGAACGCCTCGAGGAAGAGAAGAAGGGCATCGCCGACGACATCCGCGACGTCTACGCCGAGGCCAAGGCCGTCGGCTACGACGCCAAGATCATGCGCCAGATCGTCCGCCTGCGGAAGATGACGCCCGACGACCGCGCCGAAATGGAAATGGTGCTCGACACGTACAAGGCGGCGCTCGGCCTCGGCTGACGCCTCACCCGCGGCAAGGCGGCGCTCGGCCTCGGCTGACGCCCGCCCTGCGGCATCGGCAGGAACCCAATGGCCGACCCGTGCCTTTCTCATGCAAGCACCTGATTGCATGGAAGGAAAGCGCATGTCCGCCGATACCGTCACCGTCGACCGGGCCTTCGTCCAGGAAACGAACGAAGAGCCCAAGATGCCCGGTCACGAGACCGCGATGCGCGACAAGCCCGAGTGGGAGCCGCGCTATCCCGGCTCGGGCCGGCTGAAGGGCAAGGTCGCGATCGTGACCGGCGGCGACAGCGGCATCGGGCGCGCGACCGCGGTGCTGTTCGCGCGCGAGGGTGCGAATGTCGCGATCGCCTATCTCGAGGAAGACGACGACGCGCGGATCACCGCCGACGCGATCGAGCAGGAAGGCGGCAAGGCGCTGCTCCACCGCGGCGACCTCGGCGATCCGCACGTCTGCGGCGCGCTGGTCGACAAGGTGATCGGCGAGTGGGGCCGGCTCGACGTGCTGGTCAACAACGCGGGCGAGCAGCATCCCGACAAGAAGATCGAGGACATCACGGTCGAGCAGCTGCAGCGCACCTTCCAGACCAACATCTTCGCGATGTTCTACCTCG
>CAMPGP010000199.1 GCA_946885545.1 uncultured Altererythrobacter sp. | reverse complement strand
CGACGATCAGCGAGGCCATGTTGTCCTCCACCTCGCCGGTCACGAACACGATGCGTTCGCGCAGCAGGCGGCTGAAGATGTCGAAGCTGCGCTCGCCGCGGCTGGTCTGCTCGACCACCACCGGCACCAGCGCGCCCGTGACGGGATCGCGGGTGAACTGTCCCTGCGAAGCGTGAGCGTCGGTGCCGAACAGGTCGATCATGAAAGGAATTCCTCTGGTCATAAGTGCGATGGGCTATGTCGCGATAGGCGGCGCGATGTTCAAGGGGATTAACCCTCACCGGCAGATTTGTCCGCAAGCGCGCGCAATCGCTTGCTTTGCACGACGGCGATGGCACGGTGCGGGAATGAACCGAACCTGCGCCGTGCTCGCTGCCTGCCTGCTTCTGGCTCCCGCCCCTATCGCTGCGCAAAGTGCGCCGATCGTGATCGACGAAATGCCCTCTGACGTCGCTTCTCGTACAGAGGCGCAGCTGGAGCGAATCCGCACGCTCGACGATGCAGGCCCGATGCTGAACGCGGTGATCGCCTACGATATTGCGGCGATGCAGGTGGCGATCGCCAACACCGAGCGCTCGCTCGAGGGGCGCGCCGTTCTGGTGAAGGACAACATCGAAACGCGCGAGTGGCCGACCACGGCGGGCAGCCTGGCGCTTGCCACGAACGACACGGGGCGCGACGCGCCGCTGGTTGCCAGGCTTCGCGAAGCCGGTGGTGTGGTGCTGGGCAAGACCAACCTCTCCGAATGGGCCAACATCCGCAGCGGCAGTTCGACCAGCGGGTGGAGCGCGGTGGGCGGGCTGACGCGCAATCCGCACGCGACCGACCGCAATTCCTGCGGCAGTTCCTCGGGAAGTGGTGCTGCGGTGGCGGCAGGGTTCGCCTGGGCCGCGATCGGGACCGAGACCGACGGTTCGATCACCTGCCCCGCGAGCGTCAACGGCGTGGTCGGATTCAAGCCCACCGTGGGCCTCGTCAGCCGCACGCACGTGGTGCCAATCAGCGCCAGCCAGGACACGGCGGGTCCGATGGCGAGCACCGTGCGCGACGCCGCGCTGCTGCTGACCGCCATCGCGGGCAGCGATCCTGCCGATCCCGCGACCGTCGAAGCGGACCGGTACAAAGCAGACTTCAGCCAAGGCCTCGCTTCCGCATCGCTGGCTGGTGTCCGCATCGGCGTGATGCGTAAGCAGGTCGGCGATCGGCCCGGCGTGACCGCGCTGTTCGAGGCCGCGCTCGCCGACATGAAGCGCGCGGGGGCCACGCTGGTCGATATCGATTTCGAACCCGATGGCGCGATGTACCGCGACGAATTCACCGTGCTGCTCTACGAGTTGCGCGAAGGGATGGAGGCCTATCTCGCGGGCTCTCCGGCCGACATCCCGGTACGCTCGCTCGCCGATGTCGTCGCTTTCAACGAGGAACGCGCGGCCGAGGAAATGCGCTGGTTCGGCCAGGAAACCTTCGAGCAGGCGCTCGCAACCACCGACGAGGCGGCCTATCGCGAAGCGCGCGAAAACTCGCTCCGCCTCGCCGGAGAGCAGGGCATCGACCGCCTGCTCGCCGAGCACGACGTCGCGTTTCTCGTCGCGCCGACCTCGGGTCCGGCATGGACCACCGACCTCGTCAACGGCGACAACTTCTCGGGCGGGATCGGCGCGGGTAGCCTCGCCGCGATCGCCGGTTACCCGCACCTGACCGTGCCGATGGGCTCGGTCGAGCGGCTGCCGGTGGGCCTGAGCTTCATCGGCGCCAAGTGGCAGGACCACGCGCTCCTCAAGGCAGGAGCGGCCTACGAACGGGCCCGGAGCGCCGAGCTGCCGCAGCCATCCTTCGCCCCGTGGACGCCCGAAGCCGACTGACCGCCTTGGACCCGCGCATCTTCCTTTTCGTGCTGTTCGGCCTCGGCCTGACCCTGGCCGTTCCGCTCGAGCGGAGGCTGGCGCGTTACTGGCTCTCTCTGCCCATCGTCTATGTCGCGGTCGGCTACGCGGTCTGGTCGCTGCCCCTGGGGTTGCCCCATATCAACCCGGCCAGCGACGGGTTCGACGCGCTGACGCTCGAATACGTCACCGAATTCATCGTCATCGTGTCGCTCATGGCGGCCGGGATCGCGATCGACCGACCCGTCAGCTGGAAGAACTGGCGCCAGATCTGGCCGCTGCTGGTGATTGCCATGCCTCTGACGGTGGGAGCGGTGGCGCTGCTCGGCTGGTGGGCGCTGGGCCTCGCCCCGGCAAGCGCGATCCTGCTCGGTGCCGCGCTCGCCCCGACCGATCCGGTCCTCGCGCGCAGCGTGCAGGTCGGGCCGCCGGGCGAGAACCAGCGCCACGACCTGCGCTTCAGCCTGACCGCCGAGGCCGGGCTGAACGACGGGCTCGCATTCCCGTTCACCTACCTCGCTATCGCGGCCGTCGGGATGGCATCGCTGGGCGGTTGGACGCTCGAATGGGCGGCGCTCGACCTCGTCTGGCGGATTGCGGCAGGCGTCGCGGTGGGATGGGCAGTCGGGCGCGCAGGCGCGTGGTACGTGTTCGAGCGCGAGGCCGACGCGCCGATCGCCGATGTCGAGAGCGACCGGCCACGCTATTCGACCAGCGAGGGTCTGATCGTTCTCGGCACGCTGCTACTGGCCTACGGCGCGGCTGAACTGGTCGAGGGATACGGCTTCCTCGCTGTCTTCGTCGGCGCGGTGACCGCCCGCCAGCGCGAGAACGCCAGCCGCTATCACAAGATCAGCCATCACTTCATCGACCAGATCGAACAGATCGTGCTCGTCGGGGTGCTGCTCGGGTTTGGCGCGATGCTCGCGAGCGGCGTGCTGGACGCGTTGACCTGGCCCGCTGCGCTAGTCGGGCTGGCGCTGGTGTTCGTGATCCGACCGCTGTCGGGCCTTTGCGCGGAGAGCCTGTCGCACCTCCCGCTGGCCGGAAAGCTCGCGGTCGCGTTCCTCGGCGTGCGCGGGATGGGGTCGATCTACTACATGGCCTATGGCCAGACCCATGCCGACTTCACCGGTCTCGACCTCCTGTGGGCGACGATCAGCTTCGCGATCCTTGTGTCGATCCTCGTGCACGGGGTCGTGTCGGGCCCGCTGATCGCGCTGATCGAGCGCCGCGGCGCGCATATCCACGTCGGCAGCGAGGCCGAGATGCTGGCACTCTCGCCGCGCCCGCGTGAGGAGGTCGAAGTCGAGGAGCCGCCCAAACCCGAATGACGATACGAAAAGGGCGGCGAAGCCTCGCTCCGCCGCCCCTTCGTCAACCGGCACCGGGCCGGAGGATCACTTCTTGGCCGCAGCCTTCTTCGCCGGAGCCTTCTTGGCGGCCGGCTTCTTGGCGTCGGCCTTGGTTGCCGGCGCCTTCTTGGCGGGAGCCTTCTTGTCCTCGGACTTGGCGGGCTCGGCCTTCTTGGCGGGCGCCTTCTTCGCGGCGGGCTTCTTCGCCGCGGGCTCCTCGTCCTTCTTTGCAGCGTCCTTCTTGCCAGCGTCCTTCTTCGCTGCGTCCTTCTTGGGCGCGGCCTTCTTCTTGGCGGCAGGCTTCTTGGCCGGTTCGGCCTCCTCCGCCTCGATCGCGGCCTCGAGTTCCTCGCGCGTTACTTCGCGCTCGGTGATCTCAGCCTTGTCGAACAGGAAGTCGACCACCTTGTCCTCGTAGAGCGGCGCGCGCAGCTGGGCGGCGGCCATCGGCTCGGACTGGATGTACTGCATGAACCGCTCGCGGTCCTCGGCACGGTACTGCTGGGCGGCCTGCTGGACGAGCATGCTCATTTCCTGCTGGCTGACCTCGACGCCGTTCTTCTGGCCGATTTCGCTCAGCAGCAGCCCGAGGCGCACGCGGCGCTCGGCGATCTGGCGGTAATCATCCTTCTCGGCCTCGATTTCCTTCAGCGCCTTGGCCGGATCGGCATCGCGCGAAGCTTCCTGCTGGAGCTGCGCCCAGATCTGCTCGAACTCGGCTTCGACCATGCCCGCGGGCACTTCGAAATCGTGGCCCGCGGCGAGCTGGTCGAGCAGCTGGCGCTTCATCTGCGTGCGGGTGAGCCCGGCGGTCTCCTGCTCGAGCTGGCCGCGCAGGAGGCCCTTCAGCTGATCGAGACCCTCGAGACCGAGGCCCTTGGCGAAGTCGTCGTCGATCTTGGTC
>CAMPGP010000198.1 GCA_946885545.1 uncultured Altererythrobacter sp. | reverse complement strand
TTCGCTCGAGCGCTGGGGCGAGCGGTTCGAAGCGCGCTGTTTCACCGATGTCGAGCGCGCGAAGGCGGCGAAGCGCCCGTTCACCCGCGCCGGAACCTACGCCAAGCGCTGGGCCGCCAAGGAGGCCTACGTCAAGGCGGTCGGCACGGGGTTCAAGCGCGGCGTGTTCCACAAGGACATCGGCGTGGTGAACGCGCCGTCAGGTGCGCCAACGCTCGCCTTACTGGGCGGCGCCGCGGCGCGGCTTGCGGAATTGACACCCGAAGGCCATGAGGCCGTCGTTCATCTGACCCTCACCGACGATCACCCATGGGCGCAGGCCTTCGTCGTCATCGAAGCCCGCCCCTTATAAGCAGTGCGCCGATCACAGTGACCGAGACATCCGCCGACAAGAAAGAGAAGATCAACTGGGTTTCCGAGGTTCGGGGCCTGGCGCTGATGCTGCTCGCCGTGCTTGGGTTCCATAGCTTCGTGGCCAAGCCTTTCTACATTCCCAGCGAATCGATGATGCCCAACTTGTTGGTCGGCGACCGGCTGGTGGTGAGCAAGTATCCCTACGGCTGGAGCTGGGCCTCGATCTCGTTCCACCTGATGCCGCGCGGCGACTGGCGCATATGGCCCGCGACTCCCGAATACGGCGACATCGTGATCCCTGTGCACCCGGTCCGGGACGAGGACTACATCAAGCGCGTGGTCGCCCTCCCCGGCGACCGGATCGCAGTGGTCAACGGGCAGATCCTGCTGAACGGAACGCCGGTGCCCCAGGCGGTCGAACCGGCGGTTCGAATTCCGGTCGACGACAATTCTCCCTGCTTCGGCGAGATCTATCCGGACATGCGGACCACGCTGCCGGGCGGCGAAACGGTGTGCGAGATGCCGTCGTACCGCGAAACGATGCCCAACGGCGCGAGCTACCTGATCATCGACCATCGACGCCAGGGCCTCGACAACTTCGCCGAACTGCGCGTGCCCGAAGGCCACGTGTTCGTGATGGGCGACAACCGCGATCACTCTTCGGACAGCCGCGCCTACGACCCCAGCGGCCTTTCCGGGCCGGTCCCGCTCGAGAACATCGGCGGGCGGGCGGAGTTCATCACTTTCTCGCTCGACGGCACGACAGGGCTTAATCCGATCAGCTGGTTCACATCCTTGCGCGGCGATCGCGCGTGGACCACATTGCGGCCGGCAATCGCCGAAGGGGGCACCGAGAGTGAGCGAAACTGACGAACTGCGCGATGCGCGGATGGGTGCGAGCCCGGCGACGATCGGAAGCCCGAAGCTGAGATACGAAGCCGCACGCGCGTTCGTCTGGGCCGGAGTGATCGGTCTCGCGGTGCTGGCGGTCTATATCTCGCAGTCGCTGATGGTGATCTTCGGCGCGATGGTGTTCGCCTCGATGATCGACGGCGGAGCGCGACTGCTCGGGCGCTGGGTGAAGATCGGACGCGGCTGGCGCGTGGCGATCGTGATCGTCGGCATGGTCGCATTCTTCGTTTGGCTCGGATATTTCGCCGGATCGCAGATCTCGCAACAGGCGGCCGAATTCCCGGCCATCGTGGGCGAGCAGATCGGGCGGCTGATCGCCCTGCTGCGGGAACAGGGCTTCGCTATCAGCCAGAGCGACGTCCAGAACGTCGCCGGGAGCCTGGTCAGCGGAGTCGGGACGGTGACGCGGGCGATCGGCGGGCTGTTCGGCGGTCTGACAACGATGCTGCTGATCCTGATCATCGGCATCTACATCGCGATCGACCCCAACCTCTACGAGCGCGGCGTCGCCTGGATGGTGCCCGAACACCACCGGAACGGGTTCTACGACACCATCGAACGCATGTCGTTCACCATGCGACGCCTGCTCGCCGGGCGGATCGCGGGGATGATCGCGGAGGGCCTCTTCACCTGGGCGCTGCTCGCCTATGGGGGCCAGCTGATCGGAATCGGACCCGTGCCGATGGCGGCGCTGCTGGGCCTGCTGACCGGCCTGCTGGCATTCATCCCCAACATCGGTGCGCTGATCTCGGGCGTGCTGATGGTGCTGGTCGGCTTTTCGGGCGGCACCGACATGGGTCTCTACACGATCTTCGTGTACCTGCTGGTGCAGAATTTCGACGGCTACGTGCTGATCCCGATGATCGCCAAGAAGACCGTCGACCTGGCGCCCGCTCTGGTGCTCGGCGCGCAGCTGATCTTCGGGGTGCTGTTCGGCATTCTCGGGCTGGCGCTGGCCGACCCGATGCTGGCGATGATCAAGGTCGCGCTGGAGCGTCGCGCCGAGCGGCTCGAGAACAAGCACAAGCAAAACGAGGCCCCCGCCTGATGGCGCGCAAATTCCTGTATTTCATCGTCATCGTCATCGTCCTCGCGCTGGCGGCGATGTTCGCGCTCCGCGTGTTCTGGAACGATCTGGCAGCGGTCGCCTACGTTCCGAGCAGCGACTTCGTCGAGCAGCAGCCGCTGGAGACGAACGCCTATCAGGACCCGGCGATGTGGCTGTCGCGGCCTGGCATCGGCCTCGACGACGCGGCGCGCTGGCAACCTGCAATGCAGGGCGAAGGGCGCCAGCTGCCGCAGGAAGATGCGCCCGAGGAAGACTTCGCGGTCTTCTTCGTCCACCCGACCAGCTATCTCGACCGCGCAAACTGGAACGCCCCGCTCGACGACGCGGAATCGCAGGCGATCGCGCGGCTGTACGTCCGCGGCATGGCCAGCCCGTTCAACCAGGCGAGCGAGATCTGGGCGCCCCGCTATCGCCAGGCGACCTTCGGCGCCTTCCTGACCGACTCGACCGAGGCGCAGAAGGCCATCGATGCCGCCTATTCCGATGTCGAGCAGGCGTTCGAGTTCTTCGTCGCGAGTGTCGACGAGGACACTCCGGTTGTGCTCGTCGGGCATAGCCAGGGCACTCTGCACCTGCTTCGCCTGCTGCGCGAGAAGCTGGCCGACAGCCCCATCAAGGGCCGGGTCGCCGCGATCTACGCCGTCGGCTGGCCGATTTCGGTCGCACACGACCTGCCCGCGCTCGGCTTCCCCGCCTGTGCCACAGCATCGCAGGCCGGATGCGTGATGAGCTGGTCGACTTTCGCCGAGCCCGCCGACCCCAGCAGCGTGATCGAGGCCTACAGCGGCTCGCCCGGTTTCGACGGCCAGATGCGCGGCGACAGCGCGATCCTGTGCACCAACCCGCTGACCGGCGGGATAGGCGGCGAGGCCCCGGCCGAAGCCAATCTCGGCACGCTGATCCCCGAAGCCGACTATTCGACCGGCGAGCTGATCCCCGGCTCGGTCCCGGCACGGTGCGACGAGCGCGGGTTGCTGCTGATCGGCGATCCGCCGGAGGTTGGGAGCGCGGTGCTGCCGGGCAACAACTACCACGTCTACGACATCCCGCTGTTCTGGCAGAACGTGAAGCAGGACGTGGGCCGCCGGGTCGAGGCTTGGGCCGCGCGTCCCTGACGACGATGTTGATCACCGATCGCAGCGCCGAGTTCGGAACCGTGCTGCACGAAGGCGGCGCGCTGCTGGCGCTCGACCTCGGCACCAAGACCATCGGCACCGCGACCTGCGATGCGGGCTGGCATTTCGCGACTGCGGGCAAGACCCTGCCGCGCGGCAAGTTCGGGCGCGACCTCGAAGCGCTCGCGGCGCTGGTGCGCGAACGCTCGATCAAGGGCGTCGTGATCGGCCTGCCACGCAACATGGACGGCAGCGAGGGACCGCGCGCGCAATCGAGCCGCGCCTATGCGCGCAACCTGGGCGAAGGGCTCGGCCTGCCGATCCTGCTGTGGGACGAGCGCTGGTCCACCGCGAGCGCCGAGCGCGACATGATCGGGCAGGACATGAGCCGCCGCAAGCGCGCCGAACGGATCGACAGCCACGCCGCCGCGGTGATCCTGCAGGGCGCGATCGACGCGCTGACCGGCGGGGCGTTCTAGCCCACCAGGTCGGCAAGGCGCAGGCCGGCCTCGCGCGCCACCAGCACGCTGCCGCACCGCTCGGCTTCGCGCCAGACGGTCTCGGCCTCGGCCGCCCTGCCGGTGCCTGCCGCCCGGGCTTCGAAGCAGGCGAGGCGCAGCCGGTCGCTCGGGTGATGCCGGCCGAAGCGTTCGGCGAGGTCGAGCGCTTCGGCCCCGCCCAGCCCAACCGCGATGCGCAGGAAGGCCT
>CAMPGP010000197.1 GCA_946885545.1 uncultured Altererythrobacter sp. | reverse complement strand
CCCGCGCCGCCGTAATCCTCGGGCACGGTCAGGCCGAACAGGCCCATGTCGCGCATCTCGGCGAGAATCGCGTCGGGCACCCGGTCGTGCTCGATCACCTCGCGTTCGGCGGGGATCAGCCGTTCGCGCACGTAGCGTTCAAGCTGTTCGATGAACTGTTCGAACAGTTCGGGGTCCATGCCGGGTTCGGCCATGCCTGTCGGGTCCTCTCTCTTGCTCCGGACGGGGCGGGTCTATTCGGGCGCCGCCTCCGGCTCGTCACCGGGTTCCGCCCCCTCATCCGCCTCGCCCTCGGGAGGGGCCCCGAACGCATCGGGCGGCAGTCGCCGCTGCTCGAGCATCTCCGCCGCCTCGTCGAGCGCTTTCGCCTCTCCCACGGTCACGCCCCCCGGGCCGGGTTCGTTGTCGGCGGGCTCGCAGGCGGCGAGCAGAACCAGCGGGGCGAGCAGGGCTAGGCGCATCATCGCGAGGCACCATAGCGAAGCCGGGGCAAAGGAAAAGCGGGCGAATCGCACATCGCGATCCGCCCGCTTCAAGTGTTTCCCGGGCCCTGCGAAGGGCCGGTGCGTCGGATTATTCGGTTTCCGAAGCGGCAGCGGCCTCGGCAGCCACATCGGCAGCCGCGGCGGCCGCAGCGTCACCCGCCGCATCGGCGTCGGCGGCAGCGTCGGCATCCGCGGTGTCTTCAGCGGTCGGCTCGGCGATCGGGGCCTCGACCGGCGCTTCGGTCACGGGCGCGAGCGCCTCGTCGGCCGGCATTTCGACGGTGTCGGCTTCGGCATCGGCCGAGGCGTCTTCGGTGCTGCCGCAGGCGGCGAGCGCCAGCGCGGCGACGGGAGCGAGGGCAAACGCGAACTTCTTCATTGGTGTTCTCCGTGATTCGGCACCGGATGGCGCGATCGTAAAGGCTAATACCTCTGCCACTTTTCGACCGCAATCTGCAAAAAGTGCCCCCGCGCCGTTCACCCGCACCACGCGCTATGCCATGGCGGCCGCGATGGCGACCCGACCCCAACCCGACCCGCAGCTCGATGGTGCGCGCGCGGAACTGCGCCGACTGTTCGGGTTCGACGATTTTCGCGGTGTGCAGACGCAGGTCGTATCGCGCGTGCTGGCGGGCGAATCGACGCTTGCGGTCATGCCCACCGGCGCGGGCAAGTCGCTCACCTACCAGCTTCCCGCCGCGATGCTGCCCGGCACCTGCGTTGTCGTCAGCCCGCTGATCGCGCTGATGCACGACCAGCTCCGCGCCGCCCGCGCCAACGGGATCGAGGCCGCCACGCTGACCAGCGTCGATGCCGACTGGCGCGAGACGCTCGACCGATTTCGCGCCGGGCAGCTCGACCTGCTCTACGTCGCGCCCGAACGCGCCAGCCAGCCGGGTTTCCGCGAATTGCTCTCGAGCGCCCGGATCGCGCTGTTCGCGGTCGACGAGGCGCACTGCGTGTCCGAATGGGGCCACGACTTCCGCCCCGACTACCGCCTGTTGCGCGGATTGCTCGACGCCTTCCCGCAAGTTCCGCGCCTCGCGCTCACCGCCACCGCCGATGCGCACACCCGCGCCGACATCCTCGACCAGCTCGGCATTCCGCAGGACGGGCTGGTGCTCGCCGGGTTCGATCGGCCCAACATCCGCTACCACCTGCGCCACCGCGACAATCCGATGCGCCAGCTCACCGCATTGATGGCGGAGGAGCCGGGGCCGGGCATCGTCTATGCCCCGACCCGGCGCAAGGTCGAGGATCTGGCGGAAAAGCTCGCCAGCGCCACCGGCCGCGAGGTGCGGCCCTACCACGCGGGCCTCGAGCCCTCGGTGCGTGCCGACAACCAGGCGGCCTTCGTCGCGAGCGAGGACATGGTGATCGTCGCCACGGTCGCCTTCGGCATGGGGATCGACAAGCCCGATGTGCGCTTCGTCGCGCATGCCGGCATCCCCAAGTCGATCGAGGGATACTACCAGGAAACCGGCCGCGCGGGCCGCGACGGCGATCCGGCACAGGCGGTCATGCTGTGGGGCGCAGGCGACTTCGCCACCGCGCGCCAGCGCCTGTCCGAAGTCGACGAGGCGCGCCGCGCGGGCGAACGCGCCCGGCTCGACGCGCTCGCCGGGCTGGTCGAGACCGCGGGATGCCGCCGCGCGGTGCTGCTGCGCCACTTCGGCGAGGACCCGCCCGCCCAGTGCGGCAATTGCGACAACTGCCTCTCGCCGCCGGGCGTCACCGACGCGACCGAACTCGCGCGCAAGCTGCTCTCAGCCGCCTACCGTACCGGGCAGAGCTTCGGCTTCGGCCACTTGCAGAAAGTCCTCACCGGCGCCGACGACGATCGCGTGCGCCAGCGCGGGCACGACCGGCTCTCCGTGTTCGGGATCGTCGAAGGCGACGAAGCGCGGCTGCTCCAGCCGCTCAGCCGGGCGCTGCAAGCCCGCGGCGCGCTGGTCTCGAACGAGCACGGCGGCCTCGCGCTCGGCGGCGATGCGCGCGCGATCCTCAAGGGCGAGCAGGCGGTCGCGACCGTCGTCCCGCCCCGCTCCGAGCGCAAGCGGCGCCGCGACGCCAGCCCCAACCCGGTCGGCGACCCGCTGTTCGACGCGCTCCGCGAATTGCGCCGCGAGCTTGCGGTCGAGGCGCAGCTGCCGCCCTACGTCATCTTCCATGACGCGACCTTGCGCGAGATGGCCGCGCGCCGCCCCGCCTCGCTCGCCGCGCTGGGCGAGCTCGGCGGAGTCGGCGCGAAGAAGCTCGAGGCCTACGGCGAACAATTCCTCGCGGTCATCCGTCGGCACTGACCGGCGCGTCGCCGCGCGTCTTCCACAGCGAATAGCCGATCCCCGCCGCGATCAGCGCCACCGTGACCCCGAGGCTCAGCACGGGCGGGAACTTGGCCCCGCCGAGCACGAAGTCCGCGATCAGGATCTTCGAGCCGATGAACACCAGCACGGCAGCGAGCGCGTACTTGAGATACTCGAACCGGTGGACCATCGCCGCGAGCGCGAAATAGAGCGCGCGCAGGCCCAGGATCGCCATGATGTTGCTGGTGTAGACGATGAAAGTGTCGGTCGTGATCGCGAAGATCGCGGGCACCGAATCGATCGCGAACACCAGGTCCGCGATGTTGATCACCACCAGCGCCAGCAGCAGCGGTGTTGCGGCCAGCACCAGTTTTCCGCCGCGCTTCTCGCTCGGCACGCGGACCAGGAACCTGTGCCCGTGCAGCTCGCGCGTCACCCGCATGTGGCGCGCGATCCAGCGGATCGCCGGGTTGTTGCCGATGTCGGGATCGTGGTCCGAGGTGAAGAACATCTTGATGCCCGTCACGATCAGGAAGCCGGCGAAGATGTAGAGCACCCAGTACGCTTCTGCGACCAGCGCTGCGCCGCCCGCGATCATCAGCCCGCGCAGCACGATCACCGCCATGATGCCCCACAGCAGCGCGCGGTACTGGTATTTCGCGGGGATCGAGAAATAGGTGAAGATCAGGCTGATCACGAAGACGTTGTCGATCGACAGCGCCTTCTCGATGAAGAAGCCGGTGTAGTACTGCATGCCCAGCTCGGCGCCGCGCTCGAACCAGATCCAGCCGCCGAACAGCAGCGCGATGCCGATGTAGAAGGCGCTGAGCCTGAGCGATTCGGCCACGCCAATCTCGCGGTCCTGCTTGTTGAGGACACCGAGATCGAACGCGGTCAGTGCGGCGACGATGGCGATGAAGGCGAGCCAGAACCAGGCCGGTGTGCCGAGCCAGTCGGCGGTGAGGAATTCCATCGGGGCAATCCTTGTCGGGCGCGCGCGAACGCCCGGCGCGCGAGGCCGAACCTCGCGCCCGGGCGGACGGCGAAAGTTGCGGTCAGTGCGTCGTCGGCTGGCGCTGCAGCAGCAGCCGCGCCACACGCTCCTTGAGCGATTGCTTGAGCAGGTTGAGGCGGGCGATTTCCAGCGGATCGACCCAGCGCGCGCGCCGGGCGCGGGCGATCAGCCCGTCGAGTTTCTGCTGGCGCTCCATCAGGCGGAACATGCGGTCTGGCATCGGAAAAAGCTCCCTGTCGAACGAACGGTTGGGTTCGATCGGATGTGCCGAGCCGGACGCGGGGATCAGAGGGGGGAGGGGGGACCCCGGGCCCGGCATCGGCAACATCCGATGCGGTCCGACATCACGCTGCGCAAAGT
>CAMPGP010000196.1 GCA_946885545.1 uncultured Altererythrobacter sp. | reverse complement strand
AGCCGCAGCTCCTCGGCACGCGCGACGCAACTGACGATGAATCGCGACCGCATCCGCGACCTGGCGGCCGAGGAGCTGCGGCTGACGGCCTCGCTCTTTCGCTACGCCGAAACTCTCGAAGAAGTGCGCGCCGGGGCCGAGCACACGGGCTTTCCCTGCGTGATCAAGCCGGTCATGTCGTCGTCGGGCAAAGGCCAGAGCAAGGTCGAGGATGCCGCGGGGCTGGAGGCCGCGTGGGACTATGCGGTCGCCAACATGCGCGGCGACCGGCGGCGGGTGATCGTCGAGCAGTTCGTCGACTTCGACTACGAGATCACGCTGCTGACGGTGCGCACGCGAGGCGGCGTGCTGTTCTGTCCGCCGATCGGCCACCGGCAGGAACGCGGCGACTACATGGAAAGCTGGCAGCCTGCGGCGATGTCCGATGCCGCGATCGCCGCGGCGCAGGACATGGCGAAGAAGGTGGTCGACGACCTCGGCGGCTACGGGCTTTTCGGCGTCGAATTCTTCGTCAAGGGCGAGGAGGTGATCTTCTCCGAGCTGAGCCCGCGCCCGCACGACACGGGGATGGTCACGCTGGTGAGCCAGAACCTCTCGGAATTCGACCTCCACGCGCGCGCGATCATGGGGTTGCCGATCCCTACGCCGATCCGCGCGCGGCCATCGGCGAGCGCGGTGATCCTCGCCGATCGAGACGGCGAGGCGCTGTCATATTCGGGGCTCGTCGATGCGCTCGGCACACCCGGCGGCACGGTCGACGTGCGTATCTTCGGCAAGCCGACCAGTCGCCCCTACCGCCGCATGGGCGTTACGCTGGCGAGCGCGGGCGATACCGACACCGCGCGCCGCATCGCCGCCGAAGCGGCAGGCAAGGTCCGGATCGAATACGGCTGAGCGGGCGGCGGGAGCGCGTCCCGCCGCCCGTCTCCGCTCACTCGCCGGCGAGTTCCGCCACCAGCGCGGGTGCGGGGTAGATCGTCTCGAGCGCTTCCTGCACCGCCGCCGTCGACACCGCCACCGTGCGGTTCATCGTCCCGTCGTAGCCGTAGTTGCCGCCGAGCGAGTGGATGTTGCCGTCGAACGCGGCGCCGATCACCGTGCCCGCACGGTCGATCACCGGGCTGCCCGAATTGCCGCCGATGATGTCGTTGGTGGTCACGAAGTCGTAGGTCGTGTCCTTGTCGATCTTCGCTTCGTTCGCGGCGAAGGCCGGGGCGACGTCGAACGGCGCGTTGCCAGTCGCGCGTTCGAAGGTGCCGCCCATCGTCGTGCGGATCGGCACTTCGTTGCCGCGCTCGGTCCAGCCCTTCACCTGGCCGTAGGAGATGCGCAGGGTAAAGGTCGCGTCGGGATAGAGGCTGTCGCCGTAGGCGGCGAAGCGCGCGTCGGCCAGCTTGGCCCCGGCGGCGGCGAGCGGGCCAGAATACTGCGCGTCGGACAGCGCCTTCAGCTTGCGCTGGCGCGGCTCCAGCTTGAGCGCGTACTGGATCATCGGGTCGTCCGACGCCTCGATCGCTTCCAGCCCGCCGTCCCAAAGCGCCTTGCGCACGGCCGGATCGGCAAGCTTTGTGCCGTTCACCAGCCGTTCGGCCAGCTGTTCGGGGCTTTCCTTGCCGAGCAGCAGCTGGCTGTCGGGGTCGTCGACGCCGAGATACTCGCGTGCCTTCGACAGGCTCCATTCCATCATCAGTTCGTCGAGCCAGGGATAGACCGGGCGTTCGTCGAGCAGGCGCTTTTCGGTCAGCGGGAGGGCGCTGTCGGTGTAGCCGGGCAGGCGCTCGGCATTGGGCTTGGCGCGCTCCTGCGCGGCAAAGACCAGCGCGCGTGCATAGCCGTAGAGATCGCCCGAGGGCTGGGTATAGGCGAGCGGGTAGTACAGCGAACGGTAGGCGGTCATCGCCTCGTCGACCGCGGTCCAGGGATCGCCGATTGCCGCATTTCCCGCGCTTTCCTGCTTCAGGGCTTCCTCGGCCGCGGCGAGCTTTCCGGTGAACGCCGGATCGTTGAGCGCCTTGGTACGGCCGATATAGACCTTGAGGCTGTTTTCGACCCCGCTCAGCAGGTCTTGCCCCTCGCGCGCATGCTCGGGGCTCTCGTCCATCGCGCGGATCAGGCGGCCGCGCAGCTCGCTCAGCGTGGCGAGCGTGGCGGGCAGGCGCACCTCGCGTTCGAAGGCGATCTGGCTGCCCGTCCACAGGCGGCTGGTCGAGCCGGGATTGCCCACGACGAAGGTGATCTCGCCTTCCTCGGGCGCGCGCGGGTTCCATTCGAGATGCTCGGGCGTCGAGACCGGCTCGCCATTCTCGTAGGCGCGCAGGAACGAGGCATCGAGCGAATAGCGCGGGAAGTTGAAGTTGTCCGGGTCGCCGCCGAAGGTCGCCGCGCGGTCTTCCGGGGCCCAGGCGAGCCGAACGTCGGAATACTTGCGGTAGGTGTAGAGCTTGTACTGCCCTCCGCCGAACAGGGTGACGACCTGGCAGCGCGTCGTTTCGCGGTCGGTGCAACCGGCTGATTCCAGCTCGGCGACCTTGGCATCACGCGCACGGGTCAGGGCCTCTCCGGTGAGGTCGCCAATGGCGCCCTGCACGTCCTTGGTCACGTCGGTGATCATGGTGACGACCTCGGCCTGCTGGCCGGGGCATTTCAGTTCGTCCTCGCGCCGCTGCGCGGTGAAGCCGTCGTCGAGATAGTCCTTCGCATCGGTCGAGTTGTCGTAGAGACAGCTGGCGATGCAGTGGTGATTTGTGAGGATCAGCCCTTCGGCCGACACGAAGCTGGCCGAACAGCCGCCGGTGAGGCGTACCGCGGAATTGCGGACGTGACCAAGCCAGGCCTGGTCGGGCGCCCAGCCGTAGGTTTCTCGAACCTGCTCTGCAGGGAAGCCGTCGAAGGTCCACATGCCTTCGTCGGCGCTGGCGGGCGCGGCTGCGAGGGCGGCCGCGCCGAGCGCGGTGGCGGCAAGCAGGATGGTACGGTTGGTCACGAATTGTCTCCCCTGAAACTGGTTGGCGGTTCTGTCCGTCCCCATCAGGTGAAAGTCCAGCCCTTTTCCACGCCTTGGCCTGCTTCCACCGGACCAACGAAAAGGCCCCCGGCATCGCTGCCGGGGGCCCCTCGGTGCGGCCCGAAAGGGGTCAGGCTGCCTTGTGGTACTTGGCGTAAGTCAGGTCGAAGCGGTCGGCGTTCATGACCTTGGTCCAGGCCTTGACGAAGTCCTTCATGAACTTCTCCTCGCCGCCGTTCTCGGCATAGACCTCGCCGACCGCGCGCAGCTCGGAGTTCGAGCCGAAGATCAGGTCGGCGCGGGTGGCGTGCCACTTCTCGCCGCCGTCCTTGCGGTCCGTGGCGATGTACTCCTGGTCGTCCGAGCCTTCGACCACCGACCAGACGTTGGTCATGTCGTAGAGGTTGACGAAGAAGTCGTTGGTCAGCTGGCCCGACCGCTTGGTCAGGTGGCCATGACCGCGCTCGCCGTGGTTGGCGCCGAGCACGCGCAGGCCGCCGATCAGCACCGTCATCTCGGGCACCGACAGGCCGAGCAGCGACGCGCGATCAAGCATCATTTCCTCGACCTTCACCGCCAGCTTCTTCTTGCCGACATAGTTGCGGAATGCGTCGGCCTCGGGTTCCATCCAGTCGAAGCTCTCGACGTCGGTCTGGTCCTGCGTCGCATCGCCGCGACCGCCGGTGAAGGGCACATCGCCCGCTCCGGCCTTCTCCAGGGCCACCACGCCGCCGAGCACGATGGCATCGGCAAGGCTCATCTCGCCGCGAATCTCGTCGAGCTTGTCGAGAACCTTGCCCAGTGCTTCGGGCTCGTTGACATCCCAGTTCCTCTGGGGTTCGAGCGCGATACGCGCACCGTTGGCGCCGCCGCGATGGTCGGATTTGCGATAGGTGCTGGCCGAAGCCCACGCCGTCTTCACCAGCTGGCTCACCGTGAGCCCGCTGTCGGCGATCTTCTGCTTCACCTCGGCGACGAGACTGTCGGACGGCATGGTGCCGGCGGGAACCGGATCCTGCCAGATCAGGTCCTCTGCCGGAACGTCCGGGCCGAGGTAACGGATCTTGGGCCCCATGTCGCGGTGAGTCAGCTTGAACCACGCGCGCGCAAAGGCATCGTTCAACGCGAAGTGATCCTTGCGGAAGCGCTCGGTGTGCGCGCGGCAGTCGGGG
>CAMPGP010000195.1 GCA_946885545.1 uncultured Altererythrobacter sp. | reverse complement strand
AAGGCACGCTCGGCAAGGCGTTCGGCGTGATGGGCGGCTACATCGCCGCCGACACGAAGATCGTCGACTGCATCCGCAGCTATGCCCCCGGCTTCATCTTCACCACCTCGCTCAGCCCGGTGCTGGTCGCAGGCGTGCTCGCCGCGGTCCGTCATCTCAAGCAATCGAGCGAGGAGCGCGAAGGCCAGCAGCGCAACGCCGCGCTGCTCAAGGCGAAGTTCGCCGCCGCGGGCCTGCCGGTAATGCCGAGCGTGACGCATATCGTGCCGCTGATGGTCGGCGACCCGGTGCGCGCAAAGAAGATCAGCGACATTCTGCTCGCCGAATACGGCGCCTACGTCCAGCCGATCAACTTCCCGACCGTGCCCCGAGGCACGGAGCGCCTGCGCTTCACCCCGGGCCCGGCGCACGACGAGGCGATGATGGACGACCTCACCGCCGCGCTGGTGGAGATCTGGGACCGGCTCGAGCTGGAACTGGCGCAAGCGGCCTGACGCCGCGCCCCCTGTTCTCCGCCGCTCGCGGCCCTAAATACCTATGATGGACGCGGCCCCGCCCCGGCATTTGCGCGACAATGCGCCGATCTACGCGATCTCGGCCATTCTCGTGCTGGCGTTCGCCGCGCTGGCGCTGTTCGGCAATGTCGACGATCAGCGCACAACGACGCCTGCTCCGCCCCCTGCCACCGCCCCGCTCGAAGCGCTGCCCGCCACCGCGCAGGACGAAGGCACGATCATCTCCGCGCTCGCGCCAGGCGATGCGCAGGCGCGCAATGCCGCGGTGCCATTTGCCGATACCGATCCAGCAGCCGCCCGGCCGTTTGCCTTTCGCGGCAACGCGGCCGACCGCATGCGCGCGCGGGACTGCCTCGCCCTTGCGGCAATGGCGGAAGCGGGCGCAGGCAACGCGGATCAGCGCGCGGTGATGCAGGTGATCCTCAACCGCGTGCGCCATCCAGCCTTCGCGAAGACCGTGTGCGGCGTGGTGTTCCAGGGTTCGGAGCGCCCGACCGGGTGCCAGTTCACCTTTACCTGCGACGGCTCGCTCGCGCGCACATATGCCGACGCCCGCTGGCGCGCGGCGCGCGAACGCGCGGAAGAGGCGCTGGGCGGCTACGTCCACGCACCGGTCGGCACCGCCACGCACTATCACGCCGACTACGTCTATCCCTACTGGAGCGGAGAGCTCGACAAGATCGCTGCGGTCGGCCCGCACCTGTTCTTCCGCTGGCGCGGGTGGTGGGGTACGAATGGCGCCATGTCGGCCCGCTACGCCGGGGGCGAGCCCGATCCACTGGCGCTGCGCGAGACGGCGCAGGAGGTCGAGCGGCCGGCAGACTTGCTGCCGCGGCTGATCGAGCAGGGCGCGCCCGTCCGCACCATCACCGCAGCAAGCGCGGGCACGTCGCGCGCAACCGTCGCCGCACCCGCTCGCGGGCCCGGAATGCCGCCGTCGCCGCCCGTACCAGGCGTGCATTTCGTACTCGTCGCGCGGGGCGATGCGCCTGCCGCGCTGGTCGATCGTGCCCGCGCGCTGTGCCCGGGCGATAGCTATTGCCAGGTCTACGGTTGGGATTCCGCCGAGGCCATCCCCACCGCACTGCCGCTTACCCCCGAGGCGCGGCGCGCGCTGCGCTTCAGCTTCCTGCCTGCGCGCGCTGGCAACCCCGAGGCGATCTATTTCGATTGCGGAATCTTCGCCGCGCCCGGAACCGGAACCTGCCTGCCCCGCGCAAGGCCTTGAGTTTTCGATACGCCTGACGCCCCGCGCGGCGGTTAGCGCAATCTAAAGCATCTTCGCGTAAAATTGCCGGCATGGCGATGAAGGGATTGCTCAAGGGCCTGACCGGACGTTCGGCCGATGCCGAGCACCCCGGCGCGCCCGCCGCAACCAAAAGCCACCCCGACCCCGCGCTCCGTCTGCAGATCCTCGACGAATTCGAACGCGCCGGGATCGCCTGGGTCTGGGCGACCGATGCCGAAGGGCGCCTTGTCTATCTGTCCGACAAGGCGCGGGCCTCGCTCGGCGACCAGGCCGAGGGGATCCTCGGGCAACAGCTTGAAATCGTTTTCGAAGCCGATGCCGAACACCCTGGCGAGGGCTCCGGACGCTCGCTCCGCTTCCTGATCAAGGCGCGCCAAAAGGTGCGCGATCAGGAGGTGCGCATCGCGCTCGGCGTCCCCCGGCAGGCGCCCCGGCAGACCTGGTGGGTGCTCTCGGGCCATCCCGTGTTCGACGCTTCGGGCCAGTTCGCCGGCTACCGCGGCGGCGCTCGCGACGTGACCGCAGAATACGAACGCAAGCTCGCCGATTCGCGGCTCGCCGATTTCGATTCGCTGACCGGCCTTGCCAATCGCCACAGCATCGATCGGCAGCTGGACGCGACGCTCGCTGCGTTTCGCGGTGCCGGGCGGCCCTGCGCGCTGATGATGCTCGACCTCGACAAGTTCAAGCGCGTCAACGACATGCTTGGCCACCAGGCAGGCGACGCGCTGCTGGTCCAGGTCGCGGAAAGGCTCACCGGGATAGTCGGCAGGCAGGGTGCGGTGGCGCGGCTCGGTGGCGACGAGTTCCAGATCATGCTTCCCGACAGGGACGATCGCGGCGCGCTGGGCGAACTTGCGCAGAAAGTGATCCACATCCTCTCGCAGCCTTATGCGCTCGACGACAAGCGCGCGGTCATCGGAACCTCGGTCGGCATCGCGGTCGCGCCGTTCGACGGCGATGCGCGCGAGGATCTGGTCCGCAGCGCCGACCTCGCGCTCTACACGGCGAAGAACGGCGGGCGCGGCCAGTACCGCTTCTACACCAGCGACCTCAAGAACGAGGAGCAGGAGCGCGACGCGCTGCTCGACGATCTGCGCGCCGCGCTCGAGGCCGGACAGCTCGAGCTGCACTATCAGCCCGTGGTGGCGGTCGAGACGGGCTATGTTGCATGCCTCGAGGCGCTAATGCGATGGGAACATCCGGAGCGCGGCTTCGTCAGCCCGGCGCAATTCATCCCGGCGGCGGAAGAAAGCGACCTCATCCTCGCGCTCGGCGAATGGGCGCTGCGCAGCGCCTGCGAGGCGGCCATGCGCTGGCCGGAGAACGTGCGGGTCGCGGTGAACGTCTCGGCGGTGCAGTTCGCCAGCGCGGGTTTTCCAGCCGTCGTCGCGAGCGTGCTGGCGCACACCGGGCTCGCGGCCGACCGGCTCGAACTGGAGCTGACGGAGAGCATCTTCGTTGGCGACACCGACGAGACCGAACGAATGTTCCGCAGCCTCAAGGACCTGGGCGTCAGGCTCGCGCTCGACGATTTCGGGACCGGCTATTCCTCGCTCAGCTATCTCCGTGCGGCGCCGTTCGACAAGATCAAGGTCGACAAGAGCTTCGTCGATTCGTGCACTCAGAAGGACAAGAACAGCGCCAAGATCATCGCCGCGATCGTCGGCCTGTCGAATGCGCTCAACATGGAAACGACGGTCGAGGGCGTCGAGGCCTTCGACCAGCTCGAGGTGGTGAAGGCCCGCGGCGCGCGGTTCGTCCAGGGCTACATCTACTCGCGCCCGTTGCCCGAAGCCGCGCTGATGGATCTGATCGCAAGCGGCGAACTGACCATCGAACCCTCCGGGCCGGATGTCTATCGGCCCGATCGCCGGTCGGTCTATCGCCGGGTCGGCGTGATCCACGAGGACTATTACTACAATGCCGTCATGCGCGACCTCTCGCGCAATGGCGCGGGCCTGGAAGGCGTGCTGGGCCTCGAGGAGAACACCCAGCTGGTGCTCGATCTCGGCGACGGGCAGCTCGCCGTCTGCACCGTCGCTCGCGTCGACGGTCAGGAATTCGCGGTCGAGTTCGAAACCCCGCTGGTCGACGACGGCGCCGGAGGCCTGTGCACACGCCACCGGGTCTCGCGCTACACCATCGTCGCGGCCGGCCTGCCGGAGAAGCCGGGCACCGCGGGCCCGACCGAAGGCCGCCGCGACCAGTCCACCCCGCGCTTCTTCGAAGTCGCGCCCGGCACCGCCCGCGCCGCTTGACGGCATCGGAGCGGCCCTTGCGGGTCGTTACCGCAGGCTCACCACATTGTCGCTCGCGGGCAGCTCGCGGCGGCCGCGGTAGAGGCTGGCCATCGGCTCGTCCTCGACCACGATCTGCTGCGCGTTGCCGAAGCCGTTGAAGCCGGTCTTCATCGCCGCGCCGTAGGCGCC
>CAMPGP010000194.1 GCA_946885545.1 uncultured Altererythrobacter sp. | reverse complement strand
GCGCCGCACCGCGCGGTTCGCTCACCGCCACTGGCAAGCACGTGATCGTGATCGGCGGCGGCGACACGGGCAGCGACTGCGTCGGCACCAGCAACCGCCAGGGCGCGGCAAGCGTGACCCAGCTGGAGATCATGCCCAAGCCGCCGGAAAAGGAAGACAAGGCGCTGACCTGGCCCGACTGGCCGCTCAAGCTGCGCACCTCGTCGAGCCACCAGGAAGGCGCCGCGCGCGATTGGGCGGTGCTCGCCAAACGCGTCGTATCCGAAGGCGGCGAGGTCGCGGGTCTCGAATGCGTGCGCGTCGAATGGCGCGAAGGTCGCATGGCCGAAATCGAAGGCAGCGAGTTCACCCTCCCGGCCGACCTCATCCTGCTGGCGATGGGCTTCACCGGCCCCAAGCGTCGCGGCCTGCTCGACCGCGCGGGCGTGGCGCTCGACCAGCGCGGCAACGTCGCCGCGAACGTGCAGGACTACGCTACCAGCGAGGCGACCGTGTTTACCTGCGGCGACATGCGCCGCGGTCAGAGCCTCGTCGTATGGGCGATCCGCGAAGGCCGCCAAGCCGCCCGCGCAGTCGACGAAGCACTGATGGGCACGAGCGAACTGCCCCGCTAGAACCCGCTGCTGCCCTCGGTTCGTCGCAAGTTTCGGTACAAGTGCACACAAGCGCTTGCGCGGCGGGCCCATCTGCGGGAAAATCCTTAAGTACACGGGTCTGCAAGTCGGGGAGCCCCGGCGATGGCGACCGGTTCGAATCATATCTTCTGGGAACAGCTCGAACGGATCGGCCGCGCCGAGGATATCTACGCGCTTCGCGCGGCGATGCTCGAGGCTCTGGCCGAGATCGGGTTCGAGGCAGTATATGTCCTCGCCCCCGTGGCGGCGGACCCGTCGGTCGGCCGCGTGCTGACCAACCTCGGTTTCGATCCACGCTGGGAAACGCTCTACCGCGAACGCTTCCACCTCGCCGACCCGCTCCCCCTCATCGCG
Source organism: uncultured Altererythrobacter sp. (assembly GCA_946885545.1). Next base: position 3,257 of record CAMPGP010000194.1, on the reverse strand, counting down.
CTGACCCGCCAGTCTGCGTTCGCCTGGCAGGACGAAGTCGAGCGAGAGCTGCTGACCGCCGAGCAGAACACGTACCTCGACGTTCTGGGCGAATACGGGATGGCCGAGGGTTATGCCGTTCCCTGCTTCGGACCTTTCGCGCGCCATGGATTCTTCGGCATCGGCCGCCCCCGGTCGCCTGCGGTCTTCACATCGGAGAACAGGCTCAAGGTCGAGGTCTGCACGCGGGTCGTGTTCCAGCGCTACGCCGCCTTCACGCGTCCCTATCTCGAGAACGTACCCGCTCTCTCTCCGCGCGAAATGGAAGTTCTGCGCTGGATCGGCGAGGGCAAGAGCAACGCGGTCATCGCCGACATCCTGCAGATCAGGCGATCTTCGGTCGACAGCTACGTCCAGCGTCTGTTCGCCAAGCTCGGCGTGTCCGACCGGATCAGCGCTTCGGTGCGCGGGCTCGCGCTGGGGCTGATCGTTTCGGGCGATTACCCCCGCGAATCGCGATGAAACCGGTTTCTTGCCCCCCAATTGGGGGACATGTGCTCGGGGGGCAGGACGGCTAGGCCCGTCGACAACAAACAAAAGCCCTTCGGGTCGCAAAACACATGTCCGATAAACAGCCGCCGCGCGGCTCCGCGCGACCGCATGCCGCGCGTGCCGGTCGAGCATCTGCCTGCCCGCTTTCCCTGCGCCGAGTGGGTCTTCAAGTTGCGCCGCATGCGCGATCAGGTCCTGGGCGGATCCCTGTTCGGCGAGCCGGCGTGGGATGCGCTCCTGCTGCTCGCTGCGGGGCGCGAACGCGGCGAATGCACCACGATCGGCCAGCTCATGCTCGAACTGCGCCTGCCCGACGGTGCCGCGCGGCGCGTCATCGCCAATCTCCAGCAAGCCGAACTGATCGAGGTCGATCCCACCCGCTCCAGCGATCCGCTCGCACCGGTCGCACTGACCGAGGAAGGCTACGCCAAGCTGTCGACTGTGCTCGGCTGAGCCCAGTCGATCGCGCCGCGGCCCTGTGCCTCGAGGAATGCGTTGGTCCGGCTGAAGGGCTTGGAACCGAAGAACCCGCGATGCGCCGAGAGCGGGCTCGGATGCGGCGAGCGCAGCACCAGGTGACGGTCCGACTGTGCCAGTTCCGGAATGCGCGCCGCCTTGCCCTGCGCATGGCTGCCCCACAGGATGAAGACGCTCGGCTCGGGCCGCGCCGCCACCGCCGCGACGCAGGCATCGGTGATCGCCTCCCACCCCTTGCCCGCATGGCTGCCCGCCTGCCCGGCTTCCACCGTGAGCGAATTGTTGAGCAGCAGCACGCCCTGCCGCGCCCAGTGTCTGAGATCGCCGTGGCCGGGCCGGGGCAGGCCGAGGTCGCTTTCCAGCTCCTTGTAGATGTTGGCCAGGCTCGGCGGCACGCGCTCGCCCTCGGGCACCGCGAAGCACAGACCCATCGCCTGATTCGGCCCGTGATAGGGATCCTGCCCGAGAATCACGACCTTGACCGCGTCGAGCGGCGTCAGGTCGAGCGCCGCGAGACGCGTGCCGCGCGGCGGGTAGATCGTGCGCCCCGCTTCTTCCTCTGCGCGCAGCCAGCCGCCGAGCCGCCGGGCTTCGGCGCTCGCCAGGACGGGGTCGAGCGCCGGGCGCCAGCTGTCGGGGATCGCTTCGGTCATCGCCGCGACGATAGGAGCCAATCCTCCCCGTCGCCAGCGGCCCTTCCCTCAAATCCCCGATGGGCCTAAGGGCTGGGCCCTATGGCAGTCCATTTCCACGAAGAAGACCTTCCCGCAGGCGTGCTCGCCGACGGCCCCGTCGCCGTCGATACCGAGACCATGGGCCTGATCACCCCGCGCGACCGGCTGTGTCTGGTCCAGATCAGCGACGGGCGCGGCGACGAGCACCTCGTCCGCTTCGCGGTCGACAGCGCGTTCGATGCGCCGAACCTCAAGGCGGTGCTGGCCGATCCGGCGCGACTGAAGCTGTTCCACTTCGCGCGCTTCGACCTCGCCGCGATCGAGCACTACCTCGGCGTCACCGCCGCGCCGGTGTTCTGCACCAAGATCGCGAGCAAGCTGACCCGCACCTACACCGACCGGCACGGGCTCAAGAACCTGGTCGAAGAACTGCTCGGCAGCACGATCTCGAAGCAGCAGCAGAGCTCCGACTGGGGCGCGCCCGAGATCAACGATGCACAGCGCGACTACGCCGCCTCCGACGTTCGCTTCCTCCACCGGCTGCACGAAGTCTTCGTGCGCCGGCTCGAGCGGGAAGGCCGCACGGCGATGGCGCAGGCCTGCTTCGACTTTCTTCCGACCCGCGCACGGCTCGACCTCGCCGGCTGGGCCGAACACGACATCTTCAGCCACGCGTAAGGCACGCGCGGCGAGAGGCGCAGGACGATGGTGATCCACAAGCGCATTGAAACGCAGGAAGCCGCGGAGCGGCGCAGCGAGCGACAGCACTTCGCCGCGCCCGGCGGCTCCCACGACCGGCTCGTCGCTTTCCTCGGCAAGGCGCTTCCGATGGGAGTCGGCGTGCTTGCAGCGCTGATGATCATCACCCCGCTCAGCCCGCGCGGCGAGGTCAGCTTCCTGCTCGATCGCAACAGGGTTCAGGTCATCGACGAGCGGCTGCGCGTCGACAACGCGATGTATCGCGGCCAGGACAACAGCCAGCGCCCCTTCTCGCTCACCGCGGGCGAGGCGGTCCAGCGTTCGAGCGCGGAAGGCATCGTGCGCATGCGTGATCTCGTGGCGCGGATCGCGCTGTCCGAAGGCCCGGCGCGCCTCGGTGCGCAGGCCGGCGCCTACGACATCGAAGAAGAAGTCGTCGCGGTATCCGGGCCGGTAAGGCTGACCGCGGCGGACGGCTACCGGATGGTCGCACGCGGGGTCTCGATCGATCTGGCGACCAAGCGTATGGTCGGCAGCGGCGGGGTCGACGGCGAGATACCCGCAGGCACCTTTTCCGCCGACCGCCTGATCGCTGACATGGATGCGCGCACCGTCACGCTTGACGGCAACGCCCGCATGCGCATGGTTCCCGGCAAGCTGAGGATGCCCTGATGACCAAACCCCTCTCCACCGCGTCACGCTGGGCGCTCGCCGGGTTCGTCGGCACGATGGCCGTGTTCGCGGGGATGCAACTCAACGCGCAGGCGATCGCCGGCCACAACTCGAACGCCCCGGTGGACTACGCCGCCGACCGTATCGAACTGCAGGACCGGCAGAACCGCGTCGTGCTGTCGGGCAACGTCGACATCACCCAGG
>CAMPGP010000193.1 GCA_946885545.1 uncultured Altererythrobacter sp. | reverse complement strand
GTCGTCGATGACGCCGAGCAGAGCACGCGTCGCATCGTCACCTGCACGGCATTCGATCCCGATCGCCCCCTGTGCGGGAGCCGGCAACCAGTGTTCGGGATCGAGCGGCGTGCCGACGCCCGTTTCGCCCAGCCGCTCTAGCCCCGCGGCGGCGAGCAGAGTTACATCCGCTTCACCCGCAGCGAGCTTGGCAAGCCGGGTCGCGACGTTGCCGCGAAACATCACGACCTCGCAATCGGGGCGATGGTGAAGCAGCTGCGCGGCGCGGCGGGGAGCGCTGGTCCCAACACGCGCGCCGCTCGGAATGCGGGAGATGGCGCTGGCACCGACAAGCACGTCGCGCACATCGGCCCGCGGCAACACCGCGGCGATGGCGAGAGCTGCGGGACGGATCGTCTCGACATCCTTCATCGAGTGGACCGCTCCGTCGATCCGCCCTTCGGCGAGCCATTCGTCGAGTTCCTTGGTCCACAGGGCCTTGCCGCCGATTTCGGCGAGGGGCCGGTCCTGGATCTTGTCGCCGCTGGCGCGAACCGGAACCAGCTCGACCGCGCTTTCGGCCCACCCGTGCGCAGCACACAATCGCGCTCGGGCCTCGTTCGCTTGCGCCAGGGCAAGCGGCGACTGACGGGTTCCGAGGCGAAGCTTTGGCTGGTCGGTCATGAGCGGCGCTTGCCCTAGCGAGCCATTTTGTTCAGGGGAAGCGGCATGGGCATCGTGCTTGGCATCGAATCGAGCTGCGACGAGACCGCGGCGGCCCTCGTCACCACCGATCGTCGAATCGTCGCGCAGCGCATCGCGTCGCAGGATGCGGAGCACGCGCCGTATGGCGGTGTCGTGCCCGAAATCGCGGCGCGCGCGCATGCCGAGCGGCTCGCGCCGATGATCGCGGCGGTGATGGATGACGCCGGGCTGGAACTGGCGGACCTCGACGCCATCGCCGCTACCGCCGGCCCGGGCCTCATCGGCGGAGTGATGGTGGGTCTGGTCAGCGCCAAGGCGCTGGCGATGGCGGGCGACGTGCCGCTGATCGCAGTGAACCATCTCGAAGGTCACGCGCTCTCGCCGCGGCTGGCCGATGCTGAACTCGGGTTTCCCTACGCGCTGCTGCTCGTTTCGGGCGGGCATTGCCAGATCCTGCGGGTCGAGGGCGTGGGGCAGTATCGCCGCCTCGCCACCACGATCGACGACGCGCTGGGCGAGGCGTTCGACAAGACGGCCAAGATCCTCGGGCTCGGTTTTCCCGGCGGCCCGGCGGTCGAGCGGCTGGCACGCGAGGGCGATCCGCGCGCGGTGCCGCTCCCGCGCCCGCTGGTCGGCAGCGGCGAGCCGCATTTCAGCTTCGCCGGGCTCAAGAGCGCGGTGCTGCGGGCCAAGGAAAGCGGCAGGCACGCCGATGCCGATATCGCCGCGAGCTTCCAGCAGGCCGCGCTCGACTGCGTGCTCGACCGGCTAAGGATCGCGCTCGACGCGATGGGACCCGTCCCGGCGCTGGTCGTCGCGGGCGGCGTGGCGGCCAATCAGGCGATCCGGGGGGCGCTCGAAAAGATGGCCACGGCGCGCGGGATGCGCTTCGTCGCACCGCCGCTGGCGCTGTGCACCGACAACGCGGCGATGATCGCCTGGGCGGGCTGCGAACGGCTCGGCCAGTCGGACCCGCTCGACATCGCGGCGCGCCCCCGCTGGCCGCTCGATCCCGATGCGGAACCGGTGCGCGGCGCGGGGTACAAGGCATGACCGTCGGCGTCATCGGAGCAGGGGCCTGGGGCACTGCGCTCGCGCAGATGCTCGCTTCGGACGGACGACCGGTCCTGCTGTGGGCGCTGGAGCCCGAGCTGGTCGCGGAAATCAACACCGAGCGCCGCAATTCGATCTACCTTCCGTCGGCGCAGCTGGCACCGACGATCCGGGCGACCGGGGAACTGGCCGAGCTAGGCGAATGCGACACCATCCTCGCGGTGACCCCCGCGCAGCATCTCGGCCGGGTGCTCGACAGCCTTCCGCAGCATCCGCGCGACCTCGTGCTGTGCAGCAAGGGGATCGAGGCAGGGACGGGCCGCCTGATGAACGAGGTCGCCGCTGCCGCCGCGCCCGAGAGCGCGATCGCGATCCTTTCTGGCCCGACATTCGCCCACGAAGTTGCCGCCGGGCTGCCCACCGCGGTCACCCTTGCCTGCAGTGGCGGAGAGGAGCAGTGGGATCGGATCGCACCGGTGATCGCGCGTCCCTCGTTCCGCCCCTACTATTCGGACGACGTGAACGGGGCCGAGATCGGCGGTGCGGTGAAGAACGTGCTGGCGATCGCCTGCGGCGTGGTCGACGGGCTGCGGCTGGGCCAGAACGCGCGCGCGGCGCTGATCGCGCGCGGCTATGCCGAGATGCTGCGCTTCGGCGAGGCGTTAGGCGCCAAGCCCGAGACGCTCGCGGGCCTGTGCGGGCTCGGCGATCTGGTTCTCACCTGCTCCTCGACCTCCAGTCGCAACTTCTCGCTCGGCAAGGCCCTGGGCGAAGGCCAGTCCGCGGACGCGCTGATGGCGGACCGGCGGACCGTGGCTGAAGGCGCGCACACCGCCCCGGTGCTGACGGAACTCGCGCTGCGCCACGGTGTAGCGATGCCGATCGTCGCGGCGGTCTATCGCCTGCTGGGCGGCGCGCCTGCGCGCGACATCGTCACTGAACTTCTGGCCCGGCCGCTGCGCGCCGAGCAGGGCACCGCTGCGTGACCGAAGCGACACAGCAGGGGGACATCGCCGCGCTGGCGAAGGGCGGTCGGACCAATTTCTTCGGCTTCCTGCTGCGCCTCGCGGCGCGCCTGCCGTTCCTGTTCATCGCTGGCCGCCTCTACGGAGCCGAGGAACTCGGTCGCTTCGCTTCGGCGCTCGTCGTAGTCGAGCTGCTCGCGCTCATCTGCTCGATGGGCGAGAAGCGTGGACTGGCCCAGCGCCTTTCCGACGGTGAAGGCGGAAACCCGACCAACCTGGTGTTCGACGGCCTGCTACTCGCCTTCCTGCTGTCGTGCCTCGCGGGCGCGTTCCTGTGGTTCGTGCCCGCGCCGATGTTCCCGGCGGGTCAGTATTCCACGTTCGACAAGCTGCTGGTCACCGCCATCCCGGCCTATGCGCTGACCGAGATCCTCCTCGCGGCGCAGGCCTATCGCTACGATATCGCCACCACCGTCCGCGCACGCGCGATCGTGGAGCCGTGGACGATCTCGATCATGGCCGGGGTGTTCTTCTACGTGATCCCCGAGTCCGGGCTTTCGCTCGCCTATATCGCTTCGATCTATGCCGGTCTGATCGCCGCCGCCTGGCCTTTCCTGCGCAGCTACGGCCTGCCGCGCCAGTGGCGGCCCAATCCGAAAGACATGTGGCGCATGTCGACCCGCGCCTTCCCCCTCGCCAGCGCCGACGCGATCGAATGGGGTACCCGGCGGCTCGACATCTTCATCCTCGGCCTGTTCGCCGCGCCAGCGGCAGTGGGCATCTATTACATCGCGCAACAGGTCGCGAGCCTGCCGCAGAAACTCAAGACCAGCTTCGAGCCGATCCTCGGCCCGGTGATCACGCGCAACCTCAAGGAAAAGAACTACCCCGCGATCGCGCGGCAGGTCTGCCAGGTGGGGTTCTGGATCGTGGCCGCGCAAGCGGGCATCGCACTTGCGCTAGGCGTGCCGGGCGAGGCGGTGATGGGGCTCGTCGGGCCGAACTTCGTGGGCGGCACCGGTGCGCTCGCATTCCTCCTCGCGGCGGAAGTGGTGGCGGCCACAGCGGTCGTCTCCGAAGCCGCGCTGGTCTACGTTGCGCGCAAGCGCAATCTGGCGATCTCCCTCGGCACGATCGGTCTTCAGGCGGTGCTGACGGTGGCGGCGATCATGCTGGTCGAACGGATGCAGCTCGGCGAGCCCTACAAGGCCGCGGGCGCCGCGATCTCGCTCATGATTGCGCTCGGGGTCGCTTCGCTGGTCAAGGCCTGGCTGCTGTCGCGCATTCTCGGCGAACGGGTGAACAACTGGCGCTGGGCCCTGATCTGGGCGGCGGTGCCCGCGATCATCGTCGGTTATGCCGCGACTCTGGTACCCGAATGGGCGGAACTGATCTTCGGCATCCCGCTCATTCTGTTCACTTACGGGTGGATCATCTGGCGCAAGGGCTTCGGCCCGGAAGACCGCGTCCTGTTCCGCAAGAACCTCGGGGGCGAGGAGCCGGAGGCGGCCCGATAGTGCCTCGCCCGGCCCTTTCCCCGCCGCCGCCTCGTCGCTAAGGCCCCG
>CAMPGP010000192.1 GCA_946885545.1 uncultured Altererythrobacter sp. | reverse complement strand
TTCGGCGTGCCGATGACGATCAAGGAAAGCTTCGACGTAGCCGGGCTGCCGACCTGCTGGGGGCACCAGCGGTTCGCTGGAAACATCGCCCAGCGCGATGCCCGGGTGGTCCAGCTGCTCAAGGCGGCAGGCGCGATCGTTCTCGGCAAGACGAATGTTCCGCCCGATCTCGCCGACTGGCAGTCGCGCAACCCGGTCTACGGCCGGACCTGTAATCCGCATGACCCCGCGCGTAGCCCCGGCGGGTCGTCGGGCGGATCGGCGGCCGCGGTCGCGAGCGGGATGGTGCCGTGCGAATACGGGACGGACATCGGTGGGTCGATCAGGGTGCCCGCGCATTTCTGCGGTGTCTGGGGCCACAAGACGAGCTGGGGGCTGGTGTCGAAGCAGGGGCACCATCACCCCTCGCTCGCGGGCAAGGAGGCGCACGACGGTGCGCTTTCCGTCGCCGGGCCGATCGCGCGCCATGCCGAAGATCTCGCGCTGCTGCTGCGCGTCACGGCCGGGCGTCCGATCCGCAAGAGCGTCAAGCGCCTGCGCGACTGCCGCCTGCTGCTCGTCACCGACTATCCGGGCAGCCCGGTCGACGCCGCGGTGCTCGGACCGATCGAGGACGCCGCGGCCGCGATCGAGGCAACAGGGATACGCATCGATCGCGCCACCGACGCCCTGCCGAACCTCGAGCGCCAGCAGTACGACTATCTCAAGATGGTCAATATCGCGATGGCGCGGGGTGCACCGGGACCCGATGGCAAGCGTGCCACCGCGACCGACTGGTTCGACCTGCTCGACGCGCAGGCCCACTGCGAAGCGACCTGGCAGGCGCTGTTCGAAACCTACGACTTCGTTCTCGCTCCGCCCGCCCCCGTGCTCGCCATGCCGCACCGCGACGGGCGCGTCTTCGACGGCACCCTGACGATCGACGGACGCGAGGAGAGTGCGGCATCCGCACTCGCCTGGGCGGGGATCGCGACGTTTCCCAACCTCCCCGCGACGGTGCTGCCGGTGGGCGAGACCGGCGGCCTGCCGTGCGGAATGCAGGTGATCGGCCCGCGCTGGGGCGACCTCGACTGCATCGCGGCCGCTGGGGAAATCGGGGAGATCGTGGGCGCATGATGCGAAAGTTCGCTCGCTGGCACATCTGGCTCGGCTGGCTGATCGGCTTGCCGCTGATCGGGTGGACGCTGACCGGGCTCGTCATGGTCGCGCGCCCGATCGAAGAAGTGCGCGGAGAACATCTGCGGGCCAAGGTCGAGCCCCAGCCGCTCGCCCTGCCCGGCGCGCAGTTCGGAAGCGTCGAAGGGCCCATCCGCGAGATGCGCGCGGTGATGCAGGACGGACGCGCGGTCGCGTTTCTCACGATGATGGACGGCAGCGTGCGCCGCCGCGACATGGCGACGGGCGACGCCATTCAACCGCTCGACGCTGCAGCCGCGCGCTCGATCGCGGTGCGCCGCATCGCCGGCGGCGACAACGTTGAAAGCGTCGCCTTCTTCGAAGCGGACGAGGTCCCCTTCGATTTCCGCAGGCCGCTGCCCGTGTGGCAGGTGGCCCTGGTCGACGGCACCCACATCTACGTCGGGCGCGATACCGGAGAGATCGAGGCGGTGCGCACGCGCTGGTGGCGGATCTTCGACTTCATGTGGGGCCTGCACATCATGGACCTGCAGGAGCGCGAGGACACCTCGCATCCGATCCTGATCCTGTTCACCGCGCTCGCGCTGATCGGCACGCTGATGGGCACGATGCTCCTGTTCCGGCGCCGCAAGGCACGGGTGCAGGTCCAGGCCTGACGCGGCGTGTTTCCCGAGACCCCCACTCTTCCTCCGATCCTCGATCTCGCCGGGACGGCGGTGTTCGCGCTCACTGGCGCGCTGCTCGCGGCGCGGCTGCGGCAGACGTTCGTGACGATGGCGTTCTTCGCCCTGGTAACGGGCGTGGGCGGCGGATCGCTGCGCGACATGCTGATCGGCGCGCCGGCCTTCTGGCTGCGCGATCCGTGGGTGGCGCTGGTGATCTTCGCGACCGCGCTGGTCGCCTGGTTCACCCCGCGCCGCTGGTGGGAGGGGAGCCTGCTCGAATGGGCCGATGCGGCGGGGCTCGCCGCCTTCGCGGTGCTCGGTGCGGCCAAGGCACTTGCCTATGGAGTCGATCCGCTACCCGCTGCGGTGCTCGGTGTCGTGACCGGATGCGCGGGCGGCGTGGTGCGCGACGTGATCGCGGGGGTGCCCTCGATCATCATGCGGCCGGAACTCTACGTGACCGCCGCCGCCCTGTCGGCGGGCCTGACGGTGATCGGGCACGTCGCGGGGCTGATGGACGCGGCGATCTGGGGGATCGCATGGGCCGCCGGCTTCGCGCTGCGCGGCGCCGCGATCCGCTGGCAGCTCGCCCTCCCCGGCTATCGCGAACGCGCCGACGGCAAGGACGAGAACTAGAACGCCTCTCCCGGTAGCGGACCGCCGGGATAGGCGGGCTGCGGCTGTTCGGTCGGAGCGACAGCCGGCCCATCCACCCGATCCCACGCCGAGGCGTAAGCCTCATCGCTCCATTGACGGTCGGTCGCCGCACCGTCGTAGCGCACGCCGCCACGACCGTAATCGACGTCGAAAATCCGGCCATCGTTGCCGATTCGGCAAGTGAAGCCTCCGCCGTCGTAAAGCGAGCCGCTGACGCGCCAGCCGCTCGCATCGCGATCGACGCCATCGACCGAGCCCACACGCACATCGCGCTCGATCTCGGCCACGCACATCTCGGCGGCGCGATCCATGCCGCCGCCCTGGTAGCGCGACGCGGGATAGCGATAATCGGCGCGCGGCGGATCCCGGTCGTTATCGATCGCACCGGCGACCGCGGCGATCCCTCCGAGTATGAGCACCCCCGCAATCACGTCGCCGGCATCCACGCCATCGCGGTGACGGCGGTGCCGCCAGCGCGAACGCTCGGCCGTGACGCTCGCATCGGTCCATTCGGCGGCCGCCGCGTGCGCCGAAGCAGCAGCGCGTGGCGTCGGAAGCTCGGCTGCGGCGGCAGGCGTGGCGGCCAGCGACAGCGTGGCGATCGCGGCGCAGGCGATGGAAAATCTCGAATGACGAACCATGGTGAAACCCCTCTGGCTTGCTGCGCGACCATACCACCGCCCAGCGCATGAAAACAGGCGGTCCAGGATGTCGCCATCCTGAACCGCCCTATCGTTGCCGGCTATCCGGTAACGGCCTTAGCGAAGGCCGCGGATGCCATTGTAGTCGAGTTCGTAGACCCGGCCGCTGTAGTCGACGCGGCAGGTGAAGTTGCCACTGTCGTAGCCGCGGTTCCGGTTGTAATTGTTGTAGCCGTAACCGTAGTTCCCGCCGACATCGATGCGACCCTTCACGCGAATGTTGTTGCGGTTGTTGTCGACATCGCGGATCTGGCTGACGTTCGCGGAACGATAGCCATAGCGGCGCGCGTTGTTCTCGGCAGCCGCGACGCAGCGTTCGATCGCGGAGCGCGGGTTGATGCCGTAGTTTCCGCGATACCCGTTGCGATAGCGCGGATCGTACCGGTCGTAGCGGTCGTTGCCGTCGAAGGCACCGGCGATCGCGGCGATCCCGCCAATGATGGCGGCACCGGCGATCACGTCGCCGACATCGATGCCATCGTCGCGGTCATAATACTGCGCCATGGCGGGCGTTGCTGAAGTCATCGCCATCGCGCCTGCCGCGACGGTTCCGACCAGGGCTTTGGAAATGGTCTTCATGATTGTTTCCTCGCTTGCCGGGAACGGGCGTGTTCCCAGCTACGAGAATGGTTTTACGCGATCGGCCGTGAGGCGACGCTGAATTGCCATTACAGCCGCCGTTCAGAAAAGTTACCGATATCCTGAACAGCGGCCGTACTTATCCCTATTCGGCGGCGACCGGGCCGGCAGGCGCTTCGGGCACATCGAGCCCAGTCCAGTGCGCGAGGAAGCCGAGCACGTCGGCCCCTTCCTCGATCGCCTTGTCGGTCGGCTTACCGCTGCCGTGGCCGGCCCGCGTCTCGATCCGGATCAGGTGCGGCTTGTCGCCCGCATCGGCGGCCTGGAGCGCGGCGGCATATTTGAAGCTGTGCCCCGGAACCACGCGGTCGTCGGTGTCGGCGGTCGTCACCAGCATGGCCGGATAATCCACGCCGCCCTGGATGTTGTGGTAGGGCGAGTAGGCGCGCAGGACCTTGAAATCCTCGGCGTCCGAGGGACGGCCATAATCGTCGACCCAATAGCGGCCCGCGGTCCAGCGATCGAAGCGCAGCATGTCCATCACGCCGACCGCCGCGTTGGCCGCGTCGA
>CAMPGP010000191.1 GCA_946885545.1 uncultured Altererythrobacter sp. | reverse complement strand
ATGTCCTCGAGCAGTCCTTTGTAGCGCGGACCGAACAGGATCATATGGTGCGGAATGCCGGGCCAGGTGCCTTCGAGCCCGAAGTGGACCACGAACAGGCTGGGCGAGAAGCGCTTGCGCGAAAGCGACTTGGCGTAGCTGGCCCCGCGCTTGGTGCCCGCCAGCAGGTCGCGGTACGAATGCATGATGTCGGCATTGCTGGCGACCGCGTCGAAACCCTCGCGCCACCCGCTCGCGCATTCGACCTCGGTCGCGCGATTGCCCACGGTGTGGACCTGCACCACCCCATCGCCGACACGCATCGTGCCGCCCAGCCGTTCGAAGTGGCGGACCATGCCCGCCACCAGCCGGTTGGTCCCGCCGCGCGCCCACCAGACGCCGCCGTCCTTCTCCAGCTTGTGGATCAGCGCGTAGATCGCGCTCGTGGTCATCGGATTGCCGCCGACCAGCAGCGTGTGGAAGCTCAGCGCCTCGCGCAGACGCTCGTCCTCGATATAGCGCGAGACCATCGAATAGACCGAACGCCACGCCTGGTACTGCATCAGCGCGGGCGCCGCCTTGATCATCGACTTGAAGTCGAGGAACGGCACCGTTCCCAGCCGCAGATACCCCTCGCGATAGACGCCTTCTGAATATCCGAGGAATTCCTGGTAACCCGCAACGTCTGCCGGGTTCAGTCGGGCGATCTCGGCATTGAGATGCGCCTCGTCGTTGGAATAGTCGAAGTTCGTCCCGTCGGGCCAGTTGAGGCGGTAGAAAGGCGAGACCTTGAGCAGCTCCACGTCGTCCGCCATGTCGCTGCCCGACAGGGCCCAGAGCTCGCGCAGGCACGCCGGATCGGTGATTACCGTGGGCCCGGCATCGAAGGTGAAGCCCTCTCGCTCCCAGAAATAGGCGCGCCCGCCCGGCTTGTCGCGCGCTTCGATCACGGTGGTCGCGATGCCCGCCGATTGCAGCCGGATAGCGAGCGCAAGGCCGCCGAAGCCCGAGCCGATCACGCAGGCGCGCCGCCGACCGGCCTCCTGCGAAGCGTCGACCTGGGTCGCGGCGGCGGCTGTCGGTTCGCGCAGGAACGTGGTTTGGCTGTCGGATTCGGTCATTGCGGCGGACCCTGCAACGGCGCACCCTCTCGTGCAAGCGCGGCCAGTGCACGCCCGACCGGCACCGGCGGCTTTCCGGCCAGCACCCGCGCCCTGTCCGCAAGCGTCGGACGCGCGGCATAGAACCGCTCGATCAATCCTTCACGCAGGCGATAGAAGCGTTCGAACACGCGATAGCGCTCGGTGGGTTCGGCCGCGTCGAAGAGCATCGCACCGAGCAGACGGTAGAATCGCGTGCGCTTCCACTGGCGCCGCCCGCGCGCGGCGAGCAGCGCGGCGAGCTGGTTTCCCGGCAGCTCGGCTTCGGCCGCCACGGCCAGCGCGGTCTCGACCGCGAACGGCATGGTGTAGCTCGTCAGCGGATGGAGAAAGCCGCCGCGCGCGCCGGCGCGACCCACGCCCTCGATCCCGACTTCGCGCTGCCAGGCGCCGAAATCGCCACCGGTCACCACGGGCAGCACGCCGGTTTCGCCGCCGAGAATCTCGCCTTCGAAGCCGTGTTGCAGGCAGTATCGATCGATCCGGCCCGACAGGACGCCTCGATCGAGTTCGGGCGTGTCCTGGTAATAGGTGTCCTCGACGAACAGCTCGTCCGCGCCCAGCGGCAGGACATAGACGAAGCGGTAGCCGCCCAGCTGTTCGACCGTCGCGTCCATGATCACGGGGCGTTCGATCCCGTGTGGCTGCGCCGTCCTGAGGTGGCGGCCCATGAAGACCTGCCATCCGCCGCCGAGCCGCGCGGTCGGGGCAAAGCCGCGGCAGTCGATCACGGCGCGTGCGGCAAGGTGGCCCCCGCCTTCGAGCGTCACGCCGCCCGCGTCGATCGCTTCGACCGCGCGTCCGGTCATGATCGCCTCGGCGGGCAGCTCGCGGCGCAGACCGGCGTCGAATTCGGCCGACGAAAGCGAGTTGTAGCGGGTCGCGAGATCGCGGCGGTAGGCGGGGAAGCGCACTTCGTACCCGTCCCAGCCATTGGTGCGGAACCGCGCGAGCAGATTCGCGCCTTCGGTATCGAGATCGCTCGAAAACCACGACCAGCGATGATTGCCGCCGAGCGTTTCTCCCTGCTCGATCAAGGCGATCGGTACGGCCGGGTCGCGCCGGTGCAGAGCCAGCGCGATCAACCCCCCGGCGAGGCCGCCGCCAACGATCGCGATATCCACCCTGCGCCCGGTCATGGGGGCGGGGGTAGGGGCTAATTCGGCCCCGGGCAATCGCGGCTCGCGAAAACCGCGTGTTCGTCGCGGGGTCTGGCTCGGCCTACTCCGCTTCCTCGGGGAAGCAGGCGGCGAACTTCTCCTCGATGACGAGGTCCATCACGGCATCCATTGCGGCGCCTTCCTCGGCGGAGAAGTCGCCGTTCGCCATCGCGAGTTGCAACGCGGCGATCTGCGGCTGCAGGCGCTGGAATTCGGTCGACCAAGGTTCGGTGGTAAGGATCGTCGTGACTTCGAGCCGGTCGGCGGGTTCGAGCGCCATCAGGCCGCGGCTGGCCGATTCGAGATTGTCCGCCGCGAGCGCTTCGGACGAAACCTGCGTGGTTTCGCCTCCGGTCAGCTCGCCCAGCATTGCATCTGCGGTCAGCTGGCCGGTGAGTGTAGTAATGAAGCGCTGCCCGAGCGGAGAAACGAAGAATTGCGCGGCCGCGCGAGCGTGTTCGTCGCTCAGCTCCGCGTCGAACAGGGTCTGGAGATCGGCGCGATATTCGGCGTAACTGCGCTGATGCTCGGGCCACATGATCGGCTCGACCGCCGCTCTCATCGTACCGATCAGGCCCGGGCACTCGTTTTCGATCTCGAGCATGTCGGGATCGGCGCGAAGCGCGCCCTCGAACCCCACGCTCATCGTCTGGCGGAAGTTCGCGGCGACGAATTCGTCATCGGTCAGCGCGGTCGCCAGTTCTTCCTGGGGATCCGCTTGCGCGGGATCCTGGGCCAGCAGCGAAGCGGGGGCGCAAAGGGCGAGGGCGGCAATGGCGGCCAGCGAACGGATCGGCATCGCCAGGAATTACACCGGGCAGGTGGGGTGGGCAATGGGCCTGCGGAACGGGCGGCGCGCTGCGGCGTTGCAACCCCCGAGACAACGGGGATTTGCACACGACATGACAAAAACGCTTCTGGCCGCAGGGGCAGCGCTGGTCGCGCTCGCCTCGACTCCCGCGTTCGCGCAGGAAGACGCCACCGTCGTCGGTCCGGCCGACGAGGTCGAGTCCCCGCCGCCCTCGGTCTACGACGGCGACTGGATCAGCGTGGGCGCTGGCGTGGGGTATGCGCCGAGTTACGACGGGTCGGACGATTACGTCTTCTTCCCAGCGCCGTTGATCCAGGGGCAGGTGGGGCCGGTCGGCATCAACCCCCGGCCCGCCGGGCTCGCGCTCGATTTCGTGAAGGATTCGGAGGAAGGCGTCGGGTTCGACTTCGGCGTGGCCGCGCGCATGCGTTCCAACCGCGCAGACAAGATCGAGGACCCGGTGGTCGAGCTGGCGGGCGAACTCGACCGCGCGATCGAGGTCGGGCCTACGGCGGGAGTATCCTTCCCGGCGCTGCTCAATCCCTACGACAGCCTATCGTTCTCGGTCGATGCGCGGTGGGACGTTGCTGGCGCCCACGGCGGCATGGTGGTCGATCCCTCGGTATCGTACTTCACCCCGCTCAGCCGAGGCATGGCCACCGCGCTCACCCTCAGCGCCGAGTACGGCAGCGACGACTACGGCGACTACTACTACTCGGTCACGCCCGCGCAGGCGACGGCGAGCGGGTTGCCGACCTTCCAGGCCAATGGCGGGTTCAACAAGGTCGGGGCGACGCTGCTGCTCGCGGTGGACCTCGACGGCGACGTCACCAACGGCGGCTTCGCGCTCGTGGGGCTCGGCGGCTACTCGCGCATGGTCGGCGACGCCAAGCGCTCGCCCTTCACCAGCGTGCGCGGCGATGCCGACCAGTGGTTCACCGCGCTGGGCATCGGCTACACGTTCTGACAGGGAATCGGGGGCGCGACCGTGGCCGCGCCCCTTCGCCCGTCATTCCTCGGTTTTTTCGATCTTCAGTTCCGGGCGCGGGGCGGGCAGGGCGGCATCCCTGTCGCCCGTCTTCAGGTAGGTGTCGAACCACTCCATCATCCGCACGTTGTAGTCGTAGCGCGATCCGGCGCGGGAGTTGCCGTGGCCTTCGCCCGGATAGAGCACCAGCCGCACCGGCGTCTCGGGCTTGCGCACCTTGATGTTGCGATAGA
>CAMPGP010000190.1 GCA_946885545.1 uncultured Altererythrobacter sp. | reverse complement strand
CCACACCGACGCCAACCCCCACACCGACGCCGACGCCGACACCGACACCGACACCCCCTCCGCCAATGTTACTTCGGCCGCCATCGGAAACGAGCGCCTTTACTGCGCAAGCAGCTTCGACTGACGTTATGTACGATGTCGGTCGGGCACAGCCGTCTGAAGGCGGCCGGGTAGCGACTGCCGCGGTGGGTTACGACGCCGGAAGCGATAGCTACACCGTGCATGCGGGCGACGAAACCTTCGTTTTCACGACCGCCGAGATAGTTATCGACGCCTCGAACGTCACCAGATTCGAGAAAACCGTCAATGGCGTGACCACGACATTCCAACTCGATTGGGGTCATGACACGCCGTGGTTGACGAATACGGAATTCGTGAAGCTGGGGCAGGTCGTTTCCAATCATGAAGACGTTCCTACCGGGACGGAATCATATGAGATCGTTGATCTCGTGTTCGGCGTGTTGAGCGTCGCTGAGGATGTACCGACCACCGGAAGCGCGGCCTACAAAATCTCGCTGAAGGGGAGCCGGTCCTCGAGCGTCGATGATCGCTTGCTTTTAATGATGGGAAGCGGTGAAGCGCTGGTGGATTTTTCATCCGGACGACTGGATTTCCGCGGCAGAACCGCTGATTTCATGTTGGATGGCAGTGGCGGGCATTACACCGATCGAGGGGGTGAACTGACTGGTACGGCCAGAATAGCCGCAGACACCAACGCCTTCGCCGGAACGTTCGAGATCACTACCGGCGCTTCCGGAACATATACCGGCGATATCGACGGCAGCTTCTACGGCCTCGAAGCGAACGAAATCGGCGGGCTGTTCTATGGAACCAACGGCAGTCTGTATTACAGCCTGGCCTTCGCAGGGTTCGCACTGCCGGAAGTTTCGGCGAACGACACGCTGGATGGGCTCATCGGACAAACACGGCTCGAAAGTGTGCGCCGGATCGCCGAGCTGCCTGATCCGACTCCCGAATTCGAGGAAGAGCCCATCGGCGAGCACATCACCTACGATGCCGACACGCAAACCTACTTCGTCTTCGATATGTTGGGTAACTCCGGGTTCGGGCCCGCCAATCGCACACCGAGCAAGGATACTGCCGATACCGTTGCATACGGTGCAGCCGAGCGACTGGCCAACGGCAAGGCGACCTATGAAATCAATCTCTTCGACGGCGAGGCCGATGGGATCGAGCTGACTTACGCCAGCTTCCTGCGCGTTCTCGAAACCGAAACCGATCTCGAAGGAAGTATCGTCGGGAAACGGGCGATCTACTATGTCTTCGGCAAGGCTACGCCGCCGGACCAGTTGCCGCGAACGGGCACCGCGAGCTATTCGGGGTCGCTCTTCGGAGATGTGACCGACGGAACCGAGATACTGTCGCCTCTCGTGGGAACATCATCGCTCGATGTCGACTTCGCGCGCCAGTCGTTGACGGCGAACCTGACGCCTGTCGCCACCAACCTGGACGGTGTCGCCGAGAACTTCGGCACGTTCAGCTTTTCCGGGTTGATCGACAGCTTCACAGCAACGTTCGATGCGGCGCTGAACGGAGGATCGGGCAGCATGGCCGGGCGCTTCTTCGGAAGCGAGGCACAGGAATTCGGCGCGACGTTCGGAATCCGCCTCGAAGATCGAGATCTCAATTTCGAGGGCGTGACGGTCGGGCGACGAGACGACCGCTAAGGACCGCTCACGCCCGTCGCATATCGTGGCTCTCTGGTGGAATGGCGACCTCGAGGCCGTCCAGCTCGCCCGACAGGACGATCTGGCACGAGAGGCGGCTGTGGCGTTGGACGCCCGCGGCGAGGTCGAGCATGTCCTCCTCCTCCTCGCTCGCTTCGGGGAGCCGGTCGAACCAATCGCGTGCGACGATCACGTGGCAGGTGGAACAGGCCATCTGGCCTTCGCAGGTGCCCTCCAGCGGCATGCCCGCGGCCTGCGCGACTTCGAGCAGCGAGCGGCCTTCCTCGCCTTCGGCCTCGACCGTTTCGCCCTTCGCGGTGACGAAGCGGACGCGGACGGTCACCGCCGGGTCCTCACAGGCCCTGCGCTTCCGCCGCGGCGTTGAGCAGTTCCGCGCCGCGCTCGAGCTGGTCCATCGTCGTGTAGCGGCCGAAGCCGACGCGGATGGTGCTTTTCGCTTCGGCGTCGGTGAGGCCGATCGCCTTCAACACGTGGCTCGTCTTGCCCGAGCCGCTGGCGCAGGCCGAACCGGCGGAGAACATCACCTCGCGGCACTCGCTCATCAAGCGGGCGACGTCGAGCCCTGCTCGGCGAATGCTGAGGTTGCCGTGCCAGCGATGCTCGGCGCTGCCGTTCAGGGTCCAGCCCGCGAAGAGTTCGCGCGCGCGGGCCCACAACGCCTCGATATGCGCCGCGTCCTGCTCCATGCGCTCACTGCAGAGCTGCGCCGCGGCGCCGAAGCCGGCGCAGAGCGCGGGGCTGAGCGTGCCCGAGCGCAGCCCTTCCTGCAGCCCGCCGGTGACCTGCGGATCGAGCTCTACGCCGTCGCGCAGCCATAGTGCGCCGATGCCCTTGGGCCCGTGCATCTTGTGCGCGCTCACCGCGATCATGTCGGCGGCGGGAATCGCGATCTTGCCGCAGGCCTGCACACCGTCGCACAGGAACAGCGCGCCCATGTCGCGCGCGCGAGCGGCCCAGTCACCGACTGGCTGCACCGTGCCGATCTCGTTGTTCACGGCCATGATGGCGACGAGGCCGGTGTCTTCTGGCAGTTCGGCGGCTGGTTCGGACAGCCCCTCGCTATCGACCAGGACGATCTTGGCCCCGCCGAGCGCCTTTGCCGTATCCCAGACCGAGGCATGCTCGATCGCGGAGATCGCCATGCCCGGTTTGCGCCGACCCAGCGAGCCGCGCATAGCGAGGTTCACCGCCTCACAGGCGTTGCCGGTAAAGATCACCCTGCCGCCCGCCGGAAGAAGCGCCGCGACCCGGTCGCGCGCAAGTTCGACCGCGGCGGCGGCCTCGCGCCCCATGCGATGGGGGCTGTGGGGGTTGGCGAACGAAGCGCCGTCGGGGCCATCGAGCCAGCGCAGCATGGCCTCGCGCGCTTCGGGCGCGAGCGGCGTGGTGGCCTGGTAGTCGAGATAGATCATGGCGCTCCCATAACGCTCAGCCGAGCGCTGTCCATGCCTGTGCGAAACGCTCCAGATCTTCCGCTGTCGTACTCCAGCCGAGGCTGACGCGGATCGTGCGTGCGGCGGTCTCGTCGTCGACGCCGAAGGCTTCGAGAACCCGGCTTTTCTTGAGCGTGCCCGAGGAACAGGCGCTCCCCGCGGACACCGCGAAGCCCATCGCGTCGAGGCGGATAAGAAGTGCCTGAGCGCTGAGCGTGGGGTGCGTGAGAGCCAGAATGTAGGAGGACTGAAAGCCGGGCTGGATCATCCCTCCCGTCCGCAACAGCGCGTTCTTGAACGCGAGCTGCATCTCGATGTCGCTCGCCCAGCTATCGATCCCGCCAGCTTCGAGCGCAGCCGCCAAACCCAGCGCGCCGGGGAGGTTCTCGGTCCCCTGGCGATAGCCGCGCTCGTGCCCGCCACTCGGTTCGAGCAGCGCGAAATCGCGCACAAGCAGCGCGCCGATGCCGATCGGACCGCCGAACTTGTGCG
The DNA here is from genome assembly GCA_946885545.1 of uncultured Altererythrobacter sp. The sequence continues at coordinate 721 of CAMPGP010000190.1, read as the reverse complement.
CCGATACCACCAGCATGTCGGCTTCCGGCAGGGCGACTTTGCCCGCGGACTGCGCGCAGTCGCGCAGGAGGAGGCCGCCGGCTTCGCGAACCTTGGCCGCCACCACGTCTTCGACGAAGGGGGAGAGGATCGTGCCCGTCTCCGAATTCACGTGCTGGACCGCCACCACCGCACACCCCGGTGCCGCAAGCGCGGCAGCGAGCGCCTCGCCATCCACTTCGCCATTCGCGACCGGCACTAGTTCGGCATCGGGCGCGGCGCGGAACACCGCATCGTGCTCGACCGCGCTCGCGATCCGCCGCTCGACCTTGGCGCGGCTCAGCCCGATGGCGAGCGCCTCGCTCGCGCCGCTGGTAAAGATCAGTTCACCATCCCATCCGAGCGCGCGCTTCACGCGATCGCGCGCATCCTCCAGTGCCGCCTTGGCCTTGCGGCCCTCGCCATGCGGGCTCGAGGGGTTGGCCCAGATGGCGAAGCCGTGCTCCATCGCCGCGCGCGCCTCGGGGCGCAGCGGGCTGGTGGCGGCGTGATCGAGATATATCCGGTCGGGAATGGGCGGTGCTCGAAACAATTGCGATTTCAGGGGGCGGCACTATATACCCCGCGACTTCGCGCGCGCCACCCGGCCGATCGCGAAAGCAGCACATCTCCGGCAGGAATCCCCGATGCCCCAAGTGATCTTTCCCGGCCCCGAAGGCCGCCTCGAAGGCCGTTTCTCCCC
>CAMPGP010000189.1 GCA_946885545.1 uncultured Altererythrobacter sp. | reverse complement strand
CCCCCCCCCCCCCCCCCCCCCCCCCCCCCCCCCCCCCCCCCCCCCCCCCCCCAAGTCAATTGCTAACCCTTGGCGCGTGGCGCGCCAGCGGCTAGGCGCGCGCCAACGCTTTCGTTGACCAAGGATAACAAGTGACCGAACCCCGCTACGACGTGATCGCCATCGGCAATGCCATCGTCGATGTCATGGCCCCGTGCGACGAGGGCCTGATCGACGAACTCGGTCTCAACAAGGGCGGGATGACGCTGGTCGATACGGCGCGGGCGGAGGAGCTCTATTCGGCGATGGGGCCTGCGCGCGAGATCTCGGGCGGTTCGGCGGCGAACACGCTGGCGGGGCTCTCCGCGCTCGGCGCGCAGTGCGCCTTCATCGGTCAGGTTGCGGACGATCAGCTCGGCGCGGTCTTCGCGCACGACATCCGCGCGGTGGGAATCGATTTCGACACACCCGCACGCCAGGATGATCCGCCGACCGCGCGCTGCCTGATCTTCGTGACGCCCGACGCGCAGCGCACGATGAACACCTTCCTCGGCGCGAGCCAGTACCTGCCGCCCGAGACGCTCGATGCCGAGGCGGTCGCGGCGGCGAAGATCCTCTATCTCGAAGGCTACCTGTGGGACCCTGAAGAGCCGCGCGCCGCGATGCGCCGGGCGATCGAGGCGGCGCGCGCCGCCGGCCGCAAGGTCGCCTTCACGCTCTCCGAAGTGTTCGTGATCGAGCGCCACGGCGACGATTTCCGCGAGCTGATCGAGGACGGGCTGATCGACATCCTGTTCGCCAACCATCACGAGCTGGAAGCACTGACCGGCACTGACAACTTCGAGGCGGGGATTTCCGCGCTGGGCGGCAAGGTGCCGACGCTGGTCGTGACCCGCAGCGCCGAGGGCGCTGTCGCCGTGCACAATGGCGAGCGGGCCGAAGTGCCCGCCGAGCCGATCGCCAAGGTGGTCGACACCACCGGCGCTGGCGACCTGTTCGCCGCGGGCTTCCTCTACGGCTACGTGCGCGACGAACCGCTCGAAACCTGCCTGCGCCGCGGCGCGATCGCGGCGTGCGAGATCATCTCGCACTACGGCGCGCGGCCCGAGGCAGACTTGCGCAAGGTAATGGACGCCAAGCTGGGGTAGGATCGGAATGGCGCTAACGCTCGCCTGTCACTGCGGCTCCGTCCGCCTCGAGGTCGCCCGGCGGCCCGACTTCGTCAACGAATGCAACTGCTCGCTTTGCGCCAAGACCGGCGCGTGGTGGGCCTATCTCGATCCGGCCGAGGTGACTGTCGAGGGCGAGACGCACGGCTATCGCAGGAGCGACAAGGCCGATCCGGGGGCGGAAATCCACTTCTGCCCCCGATGCGGGATCACGACGCACTTCGTCCTGACCGAAAGCGCGGTGGCGCGCCACGGCAACACCATGATGGGCATCAACGTGCGCCTCGCCGACGAGGCCGATCTCGCGGGCATCGAACTGCGCTTCCCGGACGGGCGCGCGTGGTCGGGCGAGGGCGCGTTCGATCACGTCCGCGAAGCGCGAATTTTCGGCACGCCCTGAGTCGAGTCGCGGCCCCGCGCGCCGGAGGCCCACTCCGCACGCTCTCCCACCGACCGCATCGGCTCGCCGCACGGCGCGCCCGTATGGCCCGTACATCCGGGGCGCGCGCACGCACGTTCATCTGCGGGAAAGGCGCCGCTGAACAGCGGGACGATCCATGGCGTTCAAACGCGGCGTTTCGGGCCGCATATTTTATCGAGACAAGGGGGCAGCAACGGCCGTGCGAGCCATCGAAGGGGGCGGATGGAAATCCGCGATCGCGCAGGATCGGCTGTCAGTTTGAAGGAGTAATGCAATGAGTGTCATTTCCAGAAAGTCGGGAGCCTTGCTCCTGGTGGCCGCGCTCGCCATTCCGGCGACGGGCGGCCTGTCCGCCCAGCAGCAGTATCCGGAAGAAGGCGAGGCGATGACCACGGTCTACGGCTCGCTTCCGGACGATCTGTCGGGCCTGCCCGAGGGGCCGGAGATCGAAGGCATCATCTCGGCGCGCAGCGGCGACCGGGTTCAGGTCACCACCGAAGAGGGCAGCAGCACGGTGTTCGCGGTGGGCAGCGTCACCGAAATCAAGTCGAGCGGTGGCTTCCTTGGCCTGTCGCGCGACAAGCTTGCCGCGAACGAGCTGCTCAACGGGCTGCCGGTTGCGGTCGAGACGGTGCAGTGGGGAGGCGGCTTGATCGCGAGCAAGATCGACCTCAAGAACAAGGACCTCAAGACCGCGTCGATGATCGCCAACGGCACGGCCCAGGGCTTCGCCGAACAGACCGCGGCCACCGAAGCGCTGCGCGGCCGCATGGGTGACATCGACAAGTACAACGTGAAGGGCACGACCAACGTGAACTTCGACGTCGGCAGGGCCGATCTCACGCCCCAGGCCCAGGCCGATCTCTGCGCCGCGGCGGCCGAAGCCAATGCGACCGAGAACGCGCTGTTGCTGGTGGTCGGCTACACCGATTCGACCGGCAGCCAGGAGCTCAATCAGGAGCTCAGCGAGAAGCGCGCCGGGCGCGTGGTCAACTACCTCCAGCAGGCCTGCGACTGGGAACCCTATCGCATGCTGACCCCGACCGGCATGGCCGAGGCGGACCCGCTGGCGGACAACACCACCGAACAGGGCAAGGCGCAGAACCGCCGCGTCGCGGTGAACATCCTCGTCAGCAAGAGCGTCGACGGGATCTAGCATCGAGCGGGGCGGGTTCAGGCCCGCCCCGCCGTTTCGCCTGAGAAGCCTGCGCCGTTGCCCTTGGGGCAGCGGCAGAAACCGACTTACCGGTTGGTGTCGTCGATTCGCGGCAAGGCGCGCAGGCTTTCGATCTCGCGCGCCGTGCGTTCGGCCGGATCGGTCGCGATGGTTTCCAACGCTTCCACGCGCTGTTGAAGTTTAGCGACCAGCCGGCGCAAGCGCTCGTTTTCTTCATCGACGGATCGAAGGGTCTTGACCGGCTTCGATCGCGCTTCGACGTAGAACTCGACGAACCCGCAACTGCTGCAACGGCGCGCGCCGAGCTTCGATGTCTGCTTGCGAAATCCGGCGGTCAAAAAAGTCCAGAATCCGGCCTCGCCGTCGATCCATCCCACAGTGCCACCGTCGCTCTCGCTATAAGCGAAGCCTTCGGTCATGACGGCCCGGCATTTGGGGCATTCGGCCATTCAGAATTCACCTCCTGAACCTGAGCGCCAGGATAGCGCGATTCGACGCGCGACGGCAATCGGCTTGCCGCCCGGCGCTCCGCGGATCGGCGGACGCCATTGCGACATATCGTCGTTCGCCTTAGTCCGTTCGTCAAAGGGAGCACGTATGCGTATTTCGATAATCCTGGCTGCGGCGTGCGGCCTTGTCGCTGTCTGCGCTGCCCCTGCCGCTGCGGAGGAACGCCCCGTGATCGACGGACGCTTCGATATCGGCGCACGGGAAATGCGGCTTGCCTGCAGCGGCGCCGGAGGACCGACCGTGGTCATCGACGCCGGAATGGGGACGGCGCCCGTCGAAGATCCGGGCTGGCAACGCATTGCCGCGCAAATTTCGCCGGTTACCCGCGTGTGCCTGGTCGACAGGGCCGGCCTGGGCGGAAGCGATCCGGCGCCGACAGGGCCGCGCACCAGCCTCGATGCCGCGCGCGACCTGCACGCCGTGCTGGCGAAGGCCGGGGAGCAGGGCCCGTTCCTTCTCGTCGGCCATTCGGTTGGCGGGCTCCACGCTCAGGTTTTCGCGGCGCAGTATCCGGCCGACACGGCAGGGATGGTGCTCGTTTCGTCGACGCATCCCGACCAGATCCCGACATGGCTCGCGCTGTTGCCGCCTGCCGCGGGAGGGGAAGAAAAGGCGCTCACCGAAGCCCGCGCGTTCCTCACCAGTATGGAGGCCGATCCGACGCGGAACGAGGAGCGACTGGACATGAAGGCGAGCGCTGCCGAGGCGCATCAGCTCGTCTCGCTGGGAAACAAGCCCGTCATCGTCGCGACTCACAGCCCGCGCTTTCGCATGGTGCCAGGTCTGTCGGAGCCGATCGCGGTGAGGCTGGAAGAGGCCACGCAGCGAATGCAGCGGAAGTTCCTTTCGCTCTCGTCGAACGCCCACCAGAACATCGCCGAACGAGCCGGCCATGGTCTGCCGCACGAGGCACCGGCGTTCGTCGTCGAGAACATCCTGCAGGGCGTTGCCGCTGCACGCAGTCGATAGCTTCGCCAGCGGAACCGCTGGAGGGTGGCGTTATCACCCACTTCGTCCGAACCGAAGCGCGGTCGCGCGCGTCGGCAACGTGGTGGCTGGATCAATGGCTGAAATGGGGTGGTTAGCGGACATTGAGATTGCACGACCTTTACCGTCCGTGGGCAAAGGAC
>CAMPGP010000188.1 GCA_946885545.1 uncultured Altererythrobacter sp. | reverse complement strand
CGCGCGCTGTGGAAGCGCAGCTACAGCAAGGTGCCCGAGCTGATGGCCGCGGTGGTCTATGAAGATCCCTGGCTCGCCGGCGGTCACAACGGTCTTTCCAACGCCGAAGATCCGACCAAGCCCGAAGATCCGTACCCGCGCGTCAAGGCGCTGCGCGAGACGATGCGCGCCGAGGGCGTGAGCGAGGACACCGCGATCGTCATGGCCGGCGGGGTATGGTTCCTGCGCGAGTGGGAGAACTGGATCGACAACCCCGAACTCGGCAAGATCGCCTTCCAGTTCGGCACTCGCCCGCTGCTGACCGAGGAAAGCCCGATCCCGCAGGGGTGGAAGGACATGCTCCGCACGATCGAGCCGGGCGACGTGCTGCTGCACAAGTTCTCGCCCACGGGGTTCTATTCGAGCGCGGTCAAGAACCCCTTCCTGTGGGACCTCATCCACCGCTCAGAGCGGCAGATCCCCTACTCGAAGGTCGAGGCGGGCGAGCACACCGTGCAACTCGACGTCGGCATCAAGGGCAAGAACTTCTGGGTCACGCCGAAGGACCGCGAGCGGGCACGCGGCTGGGCGGCCGAAGGCTATACCGAAGCGCTCAAGACGCCCGACGACACTGTGGTTTTCGTCACGCCCGAAAGCCGCGCCGTGATCCGCAAGGACCAGGCCGACTGCATGGGCTGCCTCTCGCACTGCGGGTTCTCCTCGTGGAAGGATCACGACGATTACACCACCGGGCGCCTGGCCGATCCGCGCAGCTTCTGCATCCAGAAGACCCTCCAGGACATCGCCCACGGCGGTCCGGTCGACGAGAACCTCGCCTTCGCCGGACACGCCGCCTACCGTTTTAAGCAGGACCCGTTCTACTCGAACAACTTCACGCCGAGCGTGAAGCAGCTGGTCGACCGGATTTTGACGGGGGACTAAGCGCTACGGCGCTTACACCAGTGCTTCCAGCACCTGATCCGGCGGCCTGTGGCCATCGGCCCAGAAGCGGATGTTGGCGATGACCTTCTCGCCCGACGCTTCGCGGCCCTCGATCGTGGCGCTGCCGATGTGCGGTTGCGCGATCACGTTGGGCAGGGCGACGAGGCGCGCATCGACCTTGGGTTCCTCCGGAAACACGTCGAGTCCGGCGCCGCCGAGATGACCGCTCTCAAGCGCGGCGATCATCGCCTCGTAGTCGATCAGGTCGGCGCGGGCGGTGTTGATCAGCGTCGCGCCCGGCTTCATCAGCGCGATCCGTCGCGCGTCGATCAGCCCGCGGGTGTCCGCGGTCGCCGGGCAGTGCAGGGTGACGATGTCGGACCCGGCGAGCAGATCGTCGAGGCTCTCGACATATTGTGCGCCGAACATCGCCTCGACCGCCTGCGGCAAGGGATGACGATTGTGGTAGCGGATCTCGAGCCCGAAGGCGCGCGCGCGGAAGGCGACCGCCTGACCGATCCGGCCCATCCCGACGATCCCGAGCACCTTGCCGCCGAGCTTGCGCCCGAGCATCGCCGAGGGCGCCCAGCCGGTCCAGCGTTCGCGCCGGATCAACGTGGTGCCCTCGCGCAGACGGCGCGGTACGCCGATGATCAGCGCCATGGTGAGGTCCGCGGTGTCGTCGGTGAACACGCCCGGCGTGTTGGTGACCATGATCCGGCGCGCGGCGGCGGCGGCGAGGTCGATATGGTCGGTACCCGCGCCGAAGCTGGCGATGAGGCCGAGCCGCTCGCCCGCCTGTGCGATGAGATCGGCGTCGATCCTGTCGGTCACGGTCGGCACGAGCACGTCGCAATCGTTCATCGCTGCGGCGAGTTCCTCGCGCGCGAGCGGGCGATCCTCGCGGTTCAGGCGGGTGTCGAACAATTCTTCCATCCGCGCCTCGACCGAAGGCAGGAGGTGGCGCGTCACCACCACCCGCGGCTTGCCCGCAACGCGCCGGCTCGAGTTTTCGCCTGTCTGGTCCATCTGTCCCGCGCTAGGACGGCTGACGGCTCGCGGTCAAGCGGTGCGCGACGGCGCTTGAAGCGGGGCGGGTGATCGACTTATGGGTGGCGGCCATGCGCAGCCTCGTCATCGCTCTCGTATTGTCCCTGTCCACGCTCGCCGCGCCCGCCGCCGCGCAGGATCGCGAGGTGCCCTACTGGGCGACGATCCGCGCGAGCGAACTCAACATGCGCGTGGGGCCGAGCGCCAACTACAAGATCGACTGGGTCTACAAGCGCCGGGGTCTGCCGGTAAAGGTCGTCATGGTGATCGACGGCTGGCGGCGGATCGAGGACCCCGACGGCGCGCAGGGCTGGGTCGTGGCGCGCCTGCTGAGCCCAGATCGCGGGGCGATCGTCGTCGGTGATGGGCTGGCGGCGATGCGCGACGGCCCCGCTGCCGGGGCGCGGCTCAAGTGGAACGTGGAGCCCGGTGTCGTGGGTGCGCTTGGCGACTGCCGCGACGGATGGTGCGAGCTGAATGTCGACGGGCACGCGGGGTGGGTCGCCGCCGATCGCCTGTGGGGCGCCGGCGAGCCGTAGCTCGGCACAATTCCGCTACGCCACCCGCATGGAGGCGAAAGCGATCTACTCGACCATGACCGGTTCGGCGACCATCGATTGCGTCGCAGCCGGGTCGGCGCTCGTCGGCCTCACCGTAACCGGTTCGCCCTCATCGGGCGTCGCGACGAACGATCCATCGGCGGTGGGCGCCGATTCGGCATAGCACATGGACTGCACCCCTTCGGTTGTGGGCGTGAAGCAGGTCTTACCGTCGGCCACCGTCCAGCTGCCTTCGGCGACCAGCGAGCCGTCGGCCGCGGTATCGACGTAGGTACCGTCGGCGTTGATGACTGCCGTCATCTGGGTGCCATCGGCCGCCGTCACCAGATAGGTGCCGGGTCCCGATCCATTGGCTACGGTGGGCAAGGCCGCGGCAGTTTCCGGCGCATCCTGCACTCCGGGTTCTTCGGCCGGTTCCGACTGGCATGCAGCCAGCGCGCCCACGAGGACGACGACAGCGAGTTTCTTCATCTCAAACTCCACACTTCGCGGGTGCGGCCCGGGGCGTCGTTAGCCAGTATCGGCGAATGAAAGGACCCGGAATTACCCGTAGAAATGCAGAGGCCGCTCTGCCGCCCGGATGAACCGGGCGGCAGCGCCGGGCCCGTCGGCGGAGGTGCGATCAGCTCGTCGGAGCGACCGTGGCGTCGGCCTTGCGCACCGTTACGGTGGTGCCGTCCTCGGCAGTCGCAGTCCAGCTCCCGTCGTCGGCGCGCGCACTGTCGGTCCAGCACATCTCCGCGCCACCTTCTGGCGTCAGGCAGGATTTTCCTTCCTTCACCAGCCAGTTGCCGGTTGCGGTCTCCTCGCCCTCCATCGTGTCGACGTAGGTCCCGTCGGCGTTGATCATGGTCGTGGTCACGGTGCCGTCGGCCCAGGTCACGTCGTAGGTCCCGACCGCATCTTCCGCGTCGAGCTGCGAGGTGTTCGTCGGCTCGGCCGAAGTCATTGCGGTATCGGCGGTTTCGGTGGGAGCAGGGGCGTCGTCGGCCTGCTGCGAGCAGGCTGCGAGCGCGAGGGCCGCTGCGATCGGCGTAAGGTACTTCATCTCCCGGTACTCCTTATTTTTCTGGAGGTAAGGGGATGATACTCCTGTCCGGTCTCAGCCGCAAACGTTGCGGGGGACATGTCCCCCGCAACCCGGCCTTAAGCCGGTTTCAGGCGAGCTCGACCGCCACCGCGGTCGCTTCGCCGCCGCCGATGCAGAGCGAGGCGACGCCGCGCTTTTTGCCCTGCTTCTTCAGTGCGTTGAGCAAAGTGACGATGATGCGCGTGCCGCTGGCGCCGATCGGGTGGCCCAGCGCGGTGCCGCCGCCATTGACGTTGATCCTGTCGTGCGAAATGCCGATGTCGCGCATGGCGAACATGGCGACGCAGGCGAAGGCCTCGTTCACTTCCCACAGGTCTACGTCGTCGACCGCCCAACCGGCTTTGTCGAGGACCTTCTGAATCGCACCGATCGGGGCGACGGTGAACTTGGCGGGTTCCTGCGCGTGCGCAGCGAGCGCGACGATCCGGGCGACGGGGGCGAGGCCCTTGTCCTTGGCGACGCTCTCGCGCGTCAGCACGACGGCGGCTGCGCCGTCGGAGATCGAGCTGGAGGTCGCGGCGGTGATTGTGCCGTCCTTGGCGAAGGCGGGCCGCAGGGTCGGGATCTTGTCGGGCTTGCCCTTGCCGGGCTGCTCGTCGTGCTCGACCGTCACTTCGCCCGCACGGGTGGTAAAGGTGACCGGCACGACCTCGCCGTCGAAGGCGCCGCTTTCGATCGCGGCGTTCGCGCGGCGGAGCGACTCGATCGAGTAGTCGTCCATCTCCTCGCGGGTCATCTGGTATTCGTTAGCGGTCTCCTGCGCAAAAGTGCCCATCGCGCGGCCCGCCTCGTAGGCATCTTCCAGCCCGTCGAGGAACATGTGGTCGTAGGC
>CAMPGP010000187.1 GCA_946885545.1 uncultured Altererythrobacter sp. | reverse complement strand
GGGGATCGCCAGCGTCGCCGCCGCGGTAACGATCAGCGCGAACAGCGCGAGCGCGACCCGCCCCGGATAGTTCGCCGCCTCGCGGAAGATCATCTTCAGCGGACCGAGTGTGCGCGCGGGCTTCGCCTCGTCCTCGCGCTCGGCGGTTCGACGGAAAAACCCGCGGCGGGGCTTTTCCTCGGGTTCGGGCGTGTCCGCGTCCATTGCGCGGGAGGTAGCGACCGCGGCGGGCAAAATCCACACGCCACTGGCAATTTCGGCACGAATGGCCAAATGATGCGTTGCACAACGGAACCGACCCCGTCACTGTGCGGTGCACAACGAACGACGGGAAGGCGCCGGCCCCAAACACCACGGGGTGAGGCGCCCAGCAGGGGAACGCGATCTTGCTCTACCACGCCTACGAACTGCAACGCGCCTGGCTCAACGGCGCGAGCGCCCTGGCCTCGATCGGCGCCGAAGCGCTGTCGAACCCCTACCTGCCGATGGGCTACATGGGCCTCGCCCCCGCCGCGTCGAGCGCGCTCGAGGTCTTCGCCCACGCCGCCGCACCGCGCGGCAAACCGGCGTTCGATATCGAGACCGTCGAGACGGGCGGCAAGCGGTGGCCGGTCGAGGAAGCGACGGTGGTCAACAAGCCGTTCGGCGATCTCAAGCGCTTCACCCGCGAGGGCCTGCCCGCCGACGCGCCGAAGCTGCTGATCGTGGCCCCGATGAGCGGACACTACGCCACGCTGCTGCGCGGCACGGTGCAGCGCATGGTGCAAGGCTGCGAGGTCTATATCACCGACTGGGCCGACGCGAAGACGGTGCCGCTGTCCGACGGCCGCTTCGATCTCGACGACTACATCGACTACCTGATCGAGTTTCTCGAGCACATCGGCCCGGATGCGCACGTCATGGCAGTGTGCCAGCCCTCGGTCCCCGCTCTTGCGGCGACCGCGCTGATGAACGCCGACAAGCACCGCTGCCGCCCCGCCACGCTGACCATGATGGGCGGTCCGATCGACACCCGCGAGAGTCCGACCACGGTCAACGACCTCGCGATGGAGCGCCCGATCGAGTGGTTCCGCCATACGGTGATCGCGACCGTGCCGATGCAGCACCGCGGCGGCGGGCGGAAGGTCTATCCGGGCTTCCTCCAGCTCGCCGGGTTCATGTCGATGAACCTCGGCCAGCACATGCAGAGCCACTTCGAGATGTTCAAGCACCTCACCGCGGGCGACGACGACAGCGCGCAGGCGACCAAGGACTTCTACGATGAATATCGCGCGGTATGCGACATGAGCGCCGAATTCTACCTTCAGACGGTGGAGGAGGTGTTCCAGAAGCACTCGCTCACCAACGGCACCTTCGTCCACCGCGGCAAGACGATCGACCTCGGCGCGATCCGCGACACCGCGATCCTCGCGATCGAGGGCGAGCGCGACGACATCTCGGGCATCGGCCAGACGAAAGCCGCGCTGAAGCTCGCCACCGGGCTCGCTACGGGAAAGAAGCAGTATTACCTGGCGGAAGGCGCCGGGCACTACGGCATCTTCAACGGCAGCAAGTGGCGCGACAGGATCGCCCCGGTGGTCGAGGATTTCCTCGCCAAGCACGGCAAGGCGAAGTTGAAGGCGGTCGCCTAGCGGCTAACCGGGGTCTCCGGCAGGCCGCTCGCGCCGCCCGAAGATCCGCCGCAGCACGCGCCGCGCCATCATCAGCAGCCACACGGTGAGCGCGAGCAGCGCCAGCGCGATCGCGCCAGCGGCGTAGGGATATTCGTAGGCGGCCCAGAGCAGACCCGCGGTCGCCACGTCCTCGACGCTCGACACCGCGATATTGCTCACCGGCTCGGGGCTGGCGTTGACCACTCCGCGCGCGCCGGCCTTGCCCGCGTGCGCCGCAAAGGCCGCGCCGCCGCCGAGCACGAAGGCGATCACTTGCGTCGCCGGATCGGAGGGGTCGACGATCGCCAGCGCGAGCAGCGCGCCGCCCACGGGTCGTACGAACGTGTGGACGGCGTCCCACGCAGAATCGAGCCACATGACCTTGTCGGCAAGGAACTCGGCAAGCGCGGCGAGCGCCGCGACGCCCATGACCCACGGATTCGCCAGCACATCGAGCGCGGCGAGATGCTCGGGCAGCGGCAGCGCGCCCAGCCGCATCGCGAGCCCGGTCGCGAACAGGCACAGGTAGAGCCGCCACCCCGCGAGCAGGCTCACGCTCCCCGCCACGCCGATGATTTCCATGATCCCCATCGCCAGCCCTCCGTTTCTCAGGGATGCGCCTTCACGCGGGCGCCCGCAAGCCGCTAGCGCGCCTCGCCCAGATAGAACGTCTCGTCGCGCCCGCAGCGGAATGCCGCCGCGCGCGTGTCGGCGAGTTCGCGCGCACGGGCGTTGGCCTCGGGCGTGTTGCCCGCGATCTGCGCAACGCGGCATCCGGGGGTGCCCTCGCTGCCGACCGTCTCCACCGCCAATACGGTGCGGCCCGGGTCCATCATTGCACGGTCGAGGAAACGGAAGATCACCGCGAAGGGCCGCCCGTCGCGCAGACGCCATTCGACCGTCGGCCCGATATCGTTGAATGCGCCGATCGTCTGGAACGCATCGTCGTCCACACCAGCATCGAGGTCGAAGCGTCCGTCGCCCTCCTGCACCAGCAGGGGCAGGCCTGCCAGGCCGGGGCAGCGATAGTCTGCGAAGGACCCTTCCTCGCGCTCCTCGCGCAGGATCTCGCACGCCGAGAGATCGAAACGGGTATAGCGCGATCCGGGCCCGCCTGCGGGTTCGCTGGCCTCGGGCGCAGGGGCCTCGGGCGGCGTGGCCGGGGTGGTTGGAGGCGCGGCCTCGCGATCCTCCGGAGCTCCATCCGTCGCTGCAGGTTCCTGCGAGCAGGCGGCGAGCGCGAGAGCGCCCGTGAGGAAAAACGAAAGCGGGCGGTCCATGCGCGGTTTCCTCCGGCGGTTGCCCGGAGGAGAACGCGCGAACCGCCCGCCGGTTCATTTCGCCTTGCGGGTCAGAGCACTTCGAACAGCCCCGCTGCACCCATGCCGCCGCCGACGCACATGGTGACGACGCCGTACTTCGCGCCGCGGCGCTTGCCCTCGATCAGCGCGTGGCCGGTGCAGCGCGCGCCGGTCATGCCGTAGGGATGGCCGATCGAAATCGAGCCGCCATTGACGTTAAGCAGATCGTTCGGAATGCCGAGCTTGTCGCGGCAGTAGAGCACTTGAACCGCGAATGCCTCGTTCAGCTCCCACAGACCGACATCTTCCAGCTTCACGCCGGTGCGCTCGAGCAGCTTGGGGATCGCGAAGACCGGGCCGATACCCATCTCGTCGGGCTCGGTGCCCGCCACCGCCATGCCGACGTAGCGGCCGAGCGGGGTCAGGCCCTTCTTCTCGGCGAGCTTCGCCTCCATCAGCACGCTGGCCGAGGAACCGTCGGATAGCTGCGAGGCATTGCCCGCGGTGATCGTGGTGCCCGGCCCCATGACCGGCTGGAGCGACGACAGCCCCTCGATATTGGTCTCGGGCCGGTTGCCCTCGTCCTTGGCGATCGTGACCTCGCGATCCGAAATCTCGCCGGTTTCCTTGTTCTGCACCTTCATCGTAGTCGTGACCGGCACGATCTCGTCGTCGAACTTGCCCGCGGCCTGCGCGGCGGCGGTGCGCTGCTGCGACTGGAGCGCGTACTCGTCCTGCGCCTCGCGGCTGATGCCGTAACGCTGGGCGACCGTCTCGGCGGTCTGCAGCATCGGCATGTAGATGGCGCCGTGCATCGCCATCAGTTCGGGATCGGGCTGGACGCGCATCTCCTTGGTCTGGACGAGCGAGATCGATTCCTGCCCGCCGGCGGCGACCACGTCCATGTTGTCGACCACGATCTGCTTGGCCGCGGTGGCGATGGACATCAGCCCGCTCGAACACTGGCGGTCGATGGTCATGCCCGAAACGGTGACCGGGCACCCGGCGCGCAGCGCAACCTGGCGCGCGAGGTTGCCCGCCTGCGCGCCCTGCTGCAACGCGGCGCCCCACAGCACGTCGTCGATTTCGGCCGGGTCGATTCCGGCACGTTCGATCGCGGGCCTCAATGAATGCGCACCGAGCGTGGCGCCGGGCGTGGCGTTGAACCCGCCCTTGTAGGCGCGGCCGATGGCGGTGCGGGCGGTGGAGACGATGACTGCGTCGCGCATTTTCAAACCTTTCGTCATCCCAGCGAATGCCGGGATCTCTTTCAGCTATGTCGGGCCTCGCGGCACGCGATCCCAGCTTTCGCTGGGATGACGCCTACACGAAGAACTGCATGATCCATTCGGTGATCAGGGCGGGCTTGTCCTCGCCCTCGATCTCGATGGTGATCTCGTGGGTCTGCTGCCACTGGCCGGGGCGCTTCTCGATAAGCTCGAGCAGCTTCCAGTGGCCGCGAATGCGCTTGCCCGAGCGGACGGGGCTGATGAAGCGCGTCTTGTTGCCCCCAT
>CAMPGP010000186.1 GCA_946885545.1 uncultured Altererythrobacter sp. | reverse complement strand
CGAGATGACCGTGGTCGACCTGCCGCGCAACATGCTGATCAACTTCCCCCACCTGCTGGCGGAAGTGAACGTCGTGGTGCTCGCCACCGAGATGACGCTCGCCTCGGCGCGCGACACGATCCGCATCCTGTCGTGGCTGAAGGCCAACGCCGCGCATGCCCAGCCGCTGATCGTGGCGAACAAGGTGCAGCCGGCGCTTGCCGAAATCAGCAAGGCCGATTTCGAGGCTTCGATCGAACGCAAGATCGACTTCACGATCCCCTACGATCTGAAGACCGCCGCGAATGCCGCCAAGCTGGGCCAGACCTTCGCCGACGCGAACCGGTCGAGCAAGTCCGCCGCGGTCATTCGCCAGCTCGCAGAGCGGGTGATGGGGACGAGCGACGAGGATCTGAGCGACGGCGAACCGGCGAAGAAATCGCTCCTCGGCAGCTTCGACATCAAGTCGCTGCTGGCGAAGAAGGAAAAGCGGGTGGCCGCGCCGGCCGAGTGACGTTTCGCCGTTTTCGGGCGCGTGACGCGCGCCCGGCGACGGCCAGGAAGGGCAGGACAAGCGCATGAACATCCTCCAGCTCGTGCTGATCGCATGCGGCCTGATGAGCCTGATGGTCATCGGCTACATGCTGATGAGCGGGCCGTCGGCGGCCAAGGAAGGCCAGCGGCGTGTCGATGCGCTGCGCTATCGCCATTCCCAGAGCACCGACACCAAGGTCGAATCGCAGCTCAAGAAGGCCATCGCGGCGCGCAAGCCCAAGATGCACAAGGTGGCCGGATCGGCGTCGCGGATCGAAGCCCTCGCCGGGCGCCTCGACCGGACCGGCAAGAAGTGGACGATCACCCAGTATTTCTACGCCTCGCTGGGCATCGCACTCGCGGTCGCGGTTGTCATGTACCTGCGGTCCGGCGCGGCAATGCTCTCGCTCGGCATCGGGATGTTCGTCGGTGCGGGCCTGCCGCATTTCGTGGTCAATCACTTCATCAAGAAACGCACCAACGACTTTAACTCGAAGTTCCCCGATGCGATCGAACTGCTCGTGCGCGGTTTGCGCTCGGGCCTTCCGGTCACCGAGACCCTCCAGGTCGTCGCGCAGGAAGTGCCCGGCCCCGTCGGCGCGGAATTCAAGGGTATCGTCGAGCGCATCCGGATCGGCCGCACGATGGAGGAATCGCTCCAGGAAACTGCCGACCGCCTCGGCATTCCCGAGTTCAACTTCTTCTGCATCACCCTGGCGATTCAGCGGGAGACGGGCGGCAACCTGGCCGAAACCCTGTCGAACCTCTCGGACGTGCTGCGCAAGCGCGCACAGATGAAGTTGAAGATCCGCGCGATGAGCTCGGAATCGAAGGCTTCGGCCTATATCGTCGGCGCACTGCCGTTCATCGTCTTCACGATGATCTGGTGGATCAATCCGGGCTACATCGGCGGCTTCTTCGAAGACGACCGGCTGATCGTAACCGGCCTTGGCGGGCTGGTGTGGATGTCGATCGGCGGCTTCATCATGGCCAAAATGGTCAGTTTCGAGATCTGAGCGAGGACCAAGCGAAATGTTGGAAACGCCTGCCGGCCCCACGCTCCTCGGCTTCGACGTCATCGTCGTCGGCACGATCCTGGCCGGGATCGCCGCCCTCGCGGTGATCCTCGCGATCTATGCCGCCGTCACGGTCAAGGACCCGATGGCGCGGCGCGTGAAGGCTCTCAACGCACGGCGCGACGAGCTCAAGGCGGGCATCGTCAAGGCGAACGCGCGCAAGCGCCAGAGCTTGGTGCGCAAGTCCGAAGGGACCGAAAAGATCAAGGACACGCTGGAGGGGATGAAGGTCCTCCAGCAGAGCCAGATCGAGGTCATCCAGCAGAAGCTCGCGCATGCCGGCTACCGCAACAAGGAGCTTGCGGTCTACGTGATCGCGGCGCGCATCGTGCTGCCGCTGGTACTCGGCGGGCTCGGCTTCTGCATGATCTACCTGATCGACTATTTCCCCGACTGGGGCGGGATGAAGCGCGTCGGCGTGATGGCCGCACTGCTGTTCGCGGGCTACAAGGGCCCGGAAATCTTCCTCAAGAACAAGGCGTCGAAGCGCACAGACCTGGTCCGCAAGGGCCTGCCCGACGCGCTCGACCTGCTGGTGATCTGCGCCGAAGCCGGCCTCACCGTCGACGCTGCCTTCAATCGCGTGGCGAAGGAATTGGGCCGCGCCTATCCCGAGCTGGGCGACGAGTTCGCGCTGACCGCGATCGAACTGTCCTTCCTCACCGATCGCAAGATGGCGTTCGACAACCTCGCCTATCGCGTCGATCTGGAATCGGTTCGCGGCGTGGTGACCACGATGGTCCAGACCGAACGTTACGGCACCCCGCTTGCTTCGGCGCTGCGCGTGCTCTCGGCCGAATTCCGCAACGAGCGCATGATGCGCGCCGAGGAAAAGGCCGCCCGCCTCCCGGCGATCATGACCGTGCCGCTGATCCTGTTCATCCTGCCGGTGCTGTTCATCGTCATCCTCGGCCCGGCGGCCTGCTCGATCAGCGACGCCTTCGCCTCGAACCCGGGACAGTGACTGGCGTTAGCGGTCGAGCCCGGTCTGCGGATCGAGCTCGCCCGCGCGCTGGCGGACCCGCGACAGCATGTCGCTGAACGTGGCTCGCTCCTCCGGGGTGAAAGAAGCGAAGAGCCGCCGCTCCATCTGCCGGGCGAGCGGCATGATCCGATCGTACATCGCGCGCCCTTCCCCGGTCAGCGCAAGGTGGTGCGAGCGGCCGTCAGTGGCGTTGGGCTCCCGATCGATCAGTCCGCGTTCCTCAAGCGCGCGGCAGGCGCGGTTCACGGCGACCTTGTCCATCACCGTACGCGCGGTCAGCTCGCGCTGGGTAACCGAACCGGCATCGCCGAGCACCGCCATGATCCGCCATTCCGGAATGCGCAGCGCGAACTGGCTGCGATAGACCTCGGCGATGCGATCGCTCGCCGCGTTCGAGGCGATCGAAAGCTGATAGGGCAGGAACTCGTCGAGCTGGGTCGGTTCGGCCTTGTTGGTCATCATCCGGTTTCTAAGGCAACCAGTTGGCTTGGCAAGCGGGCTAGCGATAGTCGGGCTCGTCCCACCAGGGATAGAAGTCGGGCATGTCCTGCGAGGGCTTGAGCGGGAATTCGGGCGGCCGCTTCTCGAGGAAGCTGCGCACGCCCTCCGCCGCATCGCCGGTGCGGCCCGTGCGGTAGATCGCCCGGCTGTCCACCCGGTGCGCCATCATCGGGTGCTCGGTCGCGGAGAGGCGCCACATCATCGCGCGGGTCAGCGCGATCGAGACGGCCGAGGTGTTCTCGGCGATCTCGCGCGCCAGCGCCCGCGCCTCGCCCATGAGCTTGTCCTGCGAATGGACCGAACGCACCAGGCCGCTGGCCAGCGCCTCCTGCGCGTCGAATATGCGCCCGGTGTAGGTCCATTCGAGCGCCCGCTGGATGCCGACGAGGCGCGGCAGGAACCAGCTCGAGCAGGCCTCGGGCACGATCCCGCGCCGCGCGAACACGAAGCCATATCGCGCGGTATCGGCGGCGAGGCGGATGTCCATCGCCAGCTGCATCGTCGCGCCGATGCCCACCGCCGCGCCGTTGCACGCGGCGATCAGCGGCTTGGTCGAGTTGAACAGGCGCAAGGTCACCCGCCCGCCCCCGTCGCGCACGACCGGGTCCGACAGGTCCTCGACCGCCTTGCTGCTGGCGAACGGCGTCGCGCCGTCTTCCGGGGTCAGATCCGCCCCGGCGCAGAAGGCGCGGTCGCCGTGGCCGGTGAAGATCACCGCGCGAACC
Organism: uncultured Altererythrobacter sp.; assembly: GCA_946885545.1. The sequence goes on along the minus strand of CAMPGP010000186.1, from coordinate 754 downwards.
GCATCGTCGGCATCGATCCGGTCCATCGCATCGATGATCTCGCCCATCATCGTGCGGGTGAAGGCGTTCATCTTGTCGGGACGGTGGAGCGTCATCGTGGCGATGCCGTCGTCGACGTCGAGCCTGATCTGGGTGTAGTCGCTCATCGCGATCTCCTGCGGCGACAGCGAGACATGGACCACATGTTACACTGTCCTGGACCAAAAAAATCCGGCGTCCCCACCCGGTGCGAAAAGCACGGGGAAAGGGCGCCGGACATCGTCATTCGGGCAGCCTAGCGCAGGCCGCACCGTGTAGGAAAGCGATCAACGCGGCGCCATGCGGATACCGCCATCGAGGCGCACGTCCTCGCCGTTGAAGTAGGCGGTCTCGATCATGCACAGCGCGAGCTTGGCATATTCCTCCGGATTGCCGAGGCGCTTGGGGAACGGGACGCTTGCCGCCAGCGCTTCCTTCACCTGCGGCGGCGCCGCGTTCATCAGCGGGGTGTTGAAGATGCCCGGCAGGATCGTGTTGACCCGGATGCCCTCGCCCATCAGGTCGCGCGCGATCGGCAGAGTCATGCCGATCACCCCGCCCTTCGACGCCGAATAGGCGGCCTGGCCGATCTGCCCGTCCTCGCCCGCGACCGACGCGGTGTTGACGATCGCGCCGCGATCGCCGTCTTCGCTCAGCGGTTCGAGCGTCATCATGCCCGCGGCCGACTTGGCGATGCAGCGGAAGGTGCCGACGAGGTTGATCTGGATGATCCAGT
>CAMPGP010000185.1 GCA_946885545.1 uncultured Altererythrobacter sp. | reverse complement strand
TGGCCGCGAGCTGCCCGATCTCGAGAAACGGCGAGCCCGGATCGAGCAGCCGCTCGACGCGCTCGCGCGGAAGCAGCTTGCCGCGCGAAACATGCCGCTCGCGATGCCGCTCCGCCCCGCCCAGCGCTGCTTTCGCGACCTTGGCGCGCAGATCGTCGGCCAGCCCCTGATTATGCGCGAACCGCGCCTTCGCTTCGGGGCTTTCGCGGTCGAGCTTGGTGGTAAGCGTGGGTGCGGTCACTGATTGCCTTCCGGCTGATTCATGATTGTCGGAAGCGGAACGGCTCGTGCTCCGCGCTTGTCACGTTTGCGATATTTGCTTTGATATTCGCGGCGCTGTTTCGTCACCTCATACAGGACGATGCCCGAGGACGTGCCCAGATTGAGGCTCTCGATCATCCCGAACATGGGGATGGAGACGCAAGCATCGCTACGCTGAACTGCTGTGTCGCTGATTCCGCGTTTCTCGTTGCCAAACCACACCGCGAGCTTTGCATGCTCGGTGTAATCACCCTCGTGCAGGACGATATTCTGCTGCCCTTTGACGTGCGGCGAGGTCACGACCGAATGAAAGTTGTTCTTCTTCAAGTGATCGAAGCACTCATCAGTGCTGTCAAAGCGCCGCACGAAGCTCCATTTGACCGCAGAGACCGACGTTTTTGACAGCGAAGGCCGTTCTCGCATCTCGTGCCAATCATCTGGCAGAGCCTTTCGGGGGTCGACAACGTAGATTTTCTCGACGCCGAGCGCGTTGACGTTGCGGATGACCGTGCCGATATTTTTGATGTCAGACGGATTTTCGATGACCGCGATGAGGTTCTTGCAAACGAACTGCTTAATCGCATCGGCACGCGCGCGAACCGCCGGCCTGGACTTTTTTGGCTCTTCGTCTGCAACGACTGGCATCACCCAGCCGCCCCGATCAGTTCGCGTCCGATCAGCATCCGCCTGATCTCGTTCGTCCCCGCGCCGATGTCGAGCAGTTTGGCGTCCCTGAGATACCGTTCCACCGGCCAGTCCTTGGTGTAGCCCGCGCCGCCCAGCGCCTGGACCGCTTCGCCCGCGACACGGAAGGCGTTTTCGCTGGCGAGCAGAATCGCGCCCGCCGCATCGAAGCGGGTGGTGTGGCCCGCGTCGCAGCTCTTCGCCACCGCATAGGTGTAGGCTCGCGCCGATTGCAGCGCGACATACATGTCGGCGACCTTGGCCTGGATCAGCTGGAACGCGCCGATCGGCTTGCCGAACTGCTTGCGCTCGCGGACGTAGGGGATGACGGTGTCGAGGCACGCCTGCATGATCCCGAGCTGCAGCCCGGCGAGCACCACGCGTTCGTAGTCGAGCCCGCTCATCAGCACGCCGACGCCGCCGTGCAAGGGGCCCATGACGTTCTCTTCGGGCACCTCGCAATCGTCGAACACGAGTTCGGCGGTCGGGCTGCCGCGCATGCCCATCTTGTCGATCTTCTGCCCGATCGAGAACCCTGGCATGCCCTTCTCGATCAGGAACGCGGTAATGCCCTTCGAACCGTCGCCGGTCTTGGCATAGACCACCAGCGTGTCGGCATCGGTCGCGTTGGTGATCCAGAACTTGGTGCCGTTGAGCACGTAGCCGCCCTGGACCTCGTCGGCCTTCAATTTCATCGAGACCACGTCCGAGCCCGCGCTCGCCTCGCTCATCGCGAGGCTGCCGACGTGCTCGCCGCTGATCAGCTTGGGCAGGTACTTCGCCTTCTGCTCGTCGCTGCCCCAGCGGCGGATCTGGTTGATGCAGAGGTTCGAGTGCGCGCCGTAGGAAAGGCCGACCGAAGCGCTCGCGCGGCTGACTTCCTCGACCGCGATCACATGCTCGAGATAGCCGAGGCCGAGCCCGCCGAATTCCTCCTCCACGGTGATTCCGTGCAGCCCCAGTTCACCCATCGCCGGCCAGAGGTCGCGCGGAAACCAGTCCTCGCGGTCGGCCTTCTCGGCCAGCGGCGCGATCTGTTCGTCGGCGAAGCGGGCGGTGGTCTCGCGGATCATGTCCGCGGTCTCGCCGAGCTGGAAATCGAAATCGGGGGTGGCGCGCATGGGAACTCCTGTTGGGGTCTCGGCGCATAGCCGAGGCGTGCGGCGTCGGCAAACGGGCGGGGCTCACGTTTCGGGCGTATGTTAATGTTGGTCAGGAAAGCCTTTGGAATTTCGACCATTTCTGCTATGTATCGGGCGACCGGAATGAAATTGCGCGAATCCTCCCTCTGGCCGGGCGGCACAGCCCCCGCGCCCGCATTCTGCGGCGAAGCGGAGCGTGCGAAAGTGATCGCCGCGCACGGTTTCGATTCGCTTCAAGACGATCCCGAACTGACGGAGATCACCCGCTTCGCCGCTGCGTTGTGCGATGCCCCGGTTGCACTGGTCACCCTTGTCGAGGCGCAGCGCCAGCGCTTCCTCGGCCGCACCGGCGTCGATGTCGACGGGACCCCGCGCTCCACCAGCTTCTGCGCCTACGCGATGATGGACGGCGGGATGCTGATCGTACCCGACGCGACGGAGGATCCGCGCTTCGCCGATTTCGAACTGGTGACCGGCGAATTCGGGCTGCGCTTCTATGCCGGCGCGCCGATCACCTCGATCGAAGGCGCGCCGATCGGGGCCCTGTGCGTGATCGACACCGTTCCGCGCCCCGCGGGCCTCACCGAAATCCAGCGTCAGGGCCTCGCGGTGCTGGCGCTCGCGGTCAAGCGGCGCATCCAGGCGCGCCGCGAAACGCGCGAGGGCGATCTCGAGCTGTCGCGCCGCAACGCCCAATACCGCGCGCTGGGCGACTGGTTGCCCGACATCATCTGGTCGTCCGACGGGAACGGCCAGTTCGACTATTTCAACGGTCGGTGGGAACAGGCGACGGGACGCAAGGCCCCGGTCGACGCCGAAGGATGGCGCTCGTTCATCCACGTGGACGACCAGGAACAGACCTTCGGCAAGTGGAACGACAGCAGTTTGAACGGCCTGGCTTTCGAAACCGAATACCGGCTGCGCCACGCGGACGGGGCATGGCGCTGGACCCTGTCGCGCGCGCTGCCTGTCAAGGACGAGCAAGGGCAGACCACGCGCTGGTACGGCACGCTGACCGATATCGACGTTAGCCGCCGCGAGGCCGAATCCAGCGGCACGCTGGCGCACGAACTCGCGCACCGGATCAAGAACGTCTTCGCGCTGATCTCGGGCCTCGTCTCAGTGCGCACGCGCGGCCGCGAGGAACTGCGCGAATTCGGCGAGGATCTGGTCGGTACGATCACCGCGCTCGGCAAGGCGCAGGATTTCGTCCAGCCTGCAGGGGCCCGGGAGACGGGCGACCTGCGCGGGCTCGTCACTCTGCTGCTCGAACCCTTCGCGACCGACGACAGCGGCCGGATCGAGGTGAGCGGCGATACTGCCCCGCTCGGTTCGCGTTCCGCGACCTCCGTCGCGCTGGTGGTGCACGAGATGGCGACCAACTCGGTCAAGTACGGCGCGCTCTCCGCGCGCAGGGGCAAGCTCGCGATCGCGATCCGGACCGAGGGCGACGCGGCGATCGTCGAATGGGTCGAGACGGGCGGTCCCAAACCGGTCGCCCCCACTCCCGACGCGACGGGCGGGCGCAGCTTCGGCACTCGACTGATCGACATGAGCGTCCGTTCGCAGCTCGACGGCGCGATCGAGCGCGACTGGCGGCCCGAAGGGCTCGTGGTCGAGCTGCGTCTCCCGCACGACACGCTCGCCGCCTGATCGGCACCGGACCTTTCGTTTACTGAGCTTTCGTTGCCGGGCGCTTGTCCCTAGGGTCGCGCGATGGACGCCGCCGTTACCGACGACGAACTGCGACTGACCGGGATCGCCAAGCGCTTCGGCGCCACGCGTGCCATCGACGGGGTGGACCTCGCGATCAGGCGCGGCAGCTTCGTCGCGCTGGTCGGGGCTTCGGGCTCGGGCAAGTCGACCCTGCTCAAGACAATCAACCGTCTGGTCGAACCCGACGAGGGGACTATCCTGCTCGAAGGGGAGGACGTGCGCGATGGCCCTGCGCCCGCACTGCGGCGGCGGATCGGCTATGTCTTCCAGTCGATCGGGCTGTTTCCGCACATGACCGTGGGCGAGAACATCGCCATCGGCCCGCGCCTCGCGGGCGCCCCGATCGGGCGCGAGAGGATCGCGGAACTGCTGGAACTGGTGGAGCTGGAGGCGGAGCATGCCGCGCGCATGCCGAGCGAGCTCTCCGGCGGCCAGCGCCAGCGCGTGGGCGTGGCGCGCGCGCTCGCGGGCGATCCGCAGCTGCTGCTGATGGACGAGCCGTTCGGCGCGCTCGATCCGGTGACGCGCGATGCGCTGGGCCGCAAGGTGCGCGAGCTGCACGACCGGCTCGGGCTGACCACGGTGATGGTCACCCACGACATGGCCGAAGCGCTGCTGCTGGCCGAGCGGGTGCTGGTCATGTCCGCCGGACGGATCGTGGCCGACGAGACCCCGCGTTCGCTGCTCGGCGGCGGTGGCGGGGAGGAAGCCCAGGCGCTCGTTGCCGTGCCGCGCGAACAGGCCGAAGCGATCGCGCGCTCGACGGAAGCCTGCCTCAATCTCGGCGTGCCGAAC